>JAZRFK010000024.1:0-2803 GCA_045661325.1 Eubacteriales bacterium
TTCTATGGTGAGGTCAACTCTATTTTCAAGGTCGGAAAGATATGCGACCACATCGTCCTCAAGACAGTCCGCCCTCGTTGCCACGTTCATTGCGACAACTCCCTCACACTCAAGGGCATCTTCAAATTTCTCCTTGATAAGTTCAAGTGGCGCGTAGGTATTGGTTCGCGCTTGAAAATAGGGAATGCAACGCTCGGTGCTCCACTTTGACGAGAGCTTTTTTCTAGTTATTTCGTACTGCTCCTTGATTGAAAGGAGAGCACTTTCGGCAAAATCTCCGCTTCCGCGCGAGGAACAGTATATGCACCCACCAAAGCCGCATTTTCCGTCCATATTGGGACATGAAAAGCCCGCATCAAGCGGAATTTTTGCGCATTTTCCACCGTAGGTCTGCTTCAAAAAATAGTCATAGGTATAGTATCTTTTATTGCTATCACTATTCTCAAAGGGATTTATCTGCGATTGCTTTATCTTCATATCTTTATATGCTTGGGTATTCCATTTTCGAACTTCACGTCAAGCTCGCCTTGAATGAGGGGCAAGAGATAGAGGGCGCATTCGTTCGTTACGGAATTTCCTCTTTCGTTTATAAATTCATCGTTAACGTGCTTAACCTTGTTGGCAATCTCACTTACGTCGCGATGTGACATTTCAACCTTATAGGGAGATGAGGACACGCGCTCGATGGTCATCATCTGACGGCTAACGCCCTCACTTGCCACTTTAACAGCCGTTTTACCAACGAGAACTGATTCCTCGATATCAGTTTTTGAAGCAATGTGCGAAGCGCATCTCTGTGGAAGATTGAGCTCGATTGAACGCACCTTGCAGCCAAATTCATTTTTGATAGCAATTTCAAGCGCTTTTCCTGTGCCGGAAAGCTGCTTGTGGCCGAACACGTCGGTTGAAGCAATTCCAAAGCCCTCGCAAACATATGTGCCGTCTGCAAAGCGGATTCCCTCGGAAACCGCAACCACTACATTCGGTTTTCTATCGAGAATTTCTCTCAAATCGGAGAAGAATTCTTCCTTATTAAACGCTCTTTCGGGAAGGTAGATGAGGTCGGCAACCTCGCCACCAAATGCCTTGCCGATACCTGCGGATGCTGTGAGCCAACCTGCGTCGCGTCCCATAATTTCAACCACCGTAACTGCCTTTGTGGTGTAGACCGCGCAGTCACGAATGATCTCTGCCATAGTAGTGGCAATATATTTTGCCGCAGATGCAAAGCCAGGAGTGTGGTCAGTTCCAACGAGGTCATTGTCGATGGTTTTGGGAACGCCGATAACTCTCATTTCGTAGTCGCACTCCTTGGTATATTCAGAGAGCTTTGCAACTGTGTCCATAGAATCGTTGCCACCGATGTAGAAGAAGTACCTAATATTATATTTTTTGAAAATCTCGATTAGCTTTTCATATGTTTCCTTGCCCTCGTCGATTTTTGGGAGCTTCTTTCGGCAAGATCCGAGAGCCGCCGCAGGAGTCTGCTCGAGAATGTCGATTTTTTCTGCATCAGAAAAGAGGGAAGAAAGGTTTACAAGGTCTTCGCGAAGAAGTCCTTCAACACCGTTTCTCATTCCGTAAAGTGTGTCGATAGCACCGCCGTGCTTGTTTTCGAGGACACCGCGGATAACACCTGCCAATGTCGCATTGATTGCCGCGGTCGGACCGCCGCTTTGACCTACTATTGCATTACCATAAAGAATTGACATAATATTTTTCCTTTCTGATTTTTGTTTACATTTCAAATTTTGATTTGTCGAGTAGTTAGTTATATACAAATCGCTCAAGCCGCTAGGGCTCCGCTTTTGAAAAAGCGGGCAAAACAATAGGTGGGTTTGAGCAGATTTATCGTAAATTTTCGAGCATTTCTTCGAAATTCTCGGTTTTGAACCTCCAACACCGTCCTTACATACAAGTATGACGGACGGCATTGAACTTTCAAAACTACGAAAATCAATCCTACGGATTAATTTTCTAAAATATACTTACTTTAAGTTATACCATAAAGTTTGTGCGAACAATGTGTCTGCAATATATAGTAGCAAATTACAGTTTTTGTTCGTTTGCGAACAAAAACAATTGGCACGAGTGCTTCCAGAATCGAGTGCCGTAATTTGCGCGAGATTTGGTAGAGTCAGCACAAGCTCTACGGCTACCCTCAAAAAAATTTTTAAGTTTTTTGGGACAATAACTTTTTTGTTATTATAGGCAAACCGCAACGCGCGTTTGCTGGGCGCGCCACTGAAATTTTATTTTATATCCATATTTTACGCGCGGCGTGCGACTTTTCAAAAAAGCCCCCACATCTTACTCAAATTAACTCCTCGTTAAACCCCAATTTATTATTGAGGGAGGCTATTAGCCTCCCTTATAGTTTTATGTTATTTTACGGAGTTTATTTCAAAAATCCGTTGACGATTTGCTCCTCTGCCTCTTGCTCGGTAAGTCCGAGGGTCATAAGCTTAATGAGCTGTTCACCTGCGATTTTACCAATTGCCGCCTCGTGAATAAGGCTCGCATTTATATCGTTTGCAGTAATCTCGGGAATTGCGCGAACACTAGCGTTATCCATAATGATCGCGTCGCACTCGGTGTGACCGTAGCACTCGCTGTTTCCGTTGATCTTTGAAAGGAAGGTCTGAGTTGACACGTCCTTTGCAACGGAACGAGAAATAACGTTTGTGCTTGAGCCAGCGCCGTTAAGGTCAACGTTGAACACGGTTTCTGCGTGCTGACGTCCGTGAGTCATGATTTTTTCCTTAACGATGAGCGTTCCGCCTGCGCCAACAACGGCGCTTGT
>JAZRFK010000025.1:0-6900 GCA_045661325.1 Eubacteriales bacterium
GTGAAAATCTTGCCGATTATGCGCGCCATTACTATTTCTTTGCGTACAAAGAGACGGAAAGCGATGAAAACGGCTTTATCAAGCTCGTGCATCGATACAAGGAGCCCACGGTTGAGGAGGCCTTTGAGGAGGAGCTGGATTTGAGCGCCGCCGAATTGAACGAGCCTGACCCGTACAGAGAAAAAATCAGCCTCGGCTTCCCGCCCGAGATTCTGATTGGCGGCGAAGCGCTTATCAAGCATAGCCGTCTCAAAAAAGCCTATCCCTATTTCGTTGAAGCGATAAAAAAGGACGAAGACGGCGCGCTTTCCTCCTTGACCGTCTCGGTTCATAGCGGCAAAAGCTTCCTGCTTGATGCCTCCTTGATAGAGAGCGTGGAGGACGTGCTTTCGCCTGCCGTTTCGGATTTTCGGATTGACGCCCAATATTATTTGAAAATCGTGGGAAGAGAATGCTGTATCGGCAGTAACGGGGAATATCACTATGCCACCGTCACCTCCGCCACCGTTGAAGAGGCCGTAAACGGCGCGCCTCTTTGTGACGAAAATGGAAAATGCGCCCTCGTTACCCTCGCTTACGAGGAGGACGGCGCGATTAAAGCCGTCGCCGGCGAGGACGTTGCACTCATCGTTATCTATAACCAAGACCACGAGCCCGAAAAGATTTATCAGAAATGATTAAAAATCAGAGCGAAAAGAAAAGTAAAAAAAGCCCATAGAAAAAGCGGAGAGGGCAACCTCTCCGCCGAAATGGTTTTTGCTTTTCGTTTAAAAAAACAAAAAAATTCTCGTCCGAAGAACGAGAATTTTTTGGAGCTGGTGGCCGGACTTGAACCGGCGACCTGCTGATTACGAATCAGCTGCTCTACCGACTGAGCCACACCAGCATATGAGATTGTATGAAATCAACGGTGCTATTGTATCACAAGAAAAATGAAAAGTCAAGAGAAAAAGAAAGGAAATTTATTTTTTTATGGATTTATGCCGCATAGATGTCATTCGTCGCTTGATGGCGGAGGCGCAAATCAATTTTAAAAAGGGTTACGGGCAGAATTTTCTCGTTAATCCCTTAATTCCCGAGGCCATTGCCGAGGCGGCCGCCGATAAAAAAGAAATGCTCCTTTTGGAAATCGGGCCGGGTGTTGGCTGTCTCACCAAGGAATTGGCCTTGCGCTATGAAAAGGTGGTGGCGGTGGAAATTGATAAGGGCTTGATTCCCGTTCTCGCCAAAACTATGGCAGAGTATGACAATGTCAAGGTCATCAATGCCGATATTCTCAAAACTGACCTTGCCGCTCTTGTGGCAGAGGAAGGGGAGGGAAGAGAGGTTGCGGTGTGTGCCAATCTTCCTTATTATATTACCACCCCGGTGCTGATGTATCTGATTGAATCGGGCGTCCCCTTTCGCTCCCTTACCGTGATGGTGCAGAAGGAGGTTGCCGAGCGCCTCGTCGCCAAGGCGGGCAGCTCCGATTACGGCGCCATCACCGCCGTGCTCGGTTATTACGGAGAGGCAAAAATGCTCTTTCCCGTAACGGCGGATAATTTTCTCCCGCCGCCCAAGGTGGATTCCGCCGTGGTGCGTATAGACCTTTATCCTGCCCCCGTGTATACTCCCAAGAATAAGGAGCTTTTCTTCGGTCTTATCAAGGCCGCCTTTGAAATGCGCCGAAAAACCCTGGTGAACGCCATTTCTGCCCGCTATCCCTTCCCCAAGGAAAAAATCACCGCCGCACTCCTTTCTCTCGGCCTTTCAGCCGATGTGCGCGGCGAGCGCCTGTCCACAGAGGCCTTTGCTAACCTGGCTGACGCATTGTCGCTTGGGTAATGAATGGTGCGAGCACCATGCAACGCATTGACAAGAGCAGCGCGAAAGCGTTGCTCTTGTCTGTTTGTAGAGAAAAAGATGAAGCCAAAGCCCTCAATCCTTGGCGGCAACGCCGCCGCGCTTATCCCCATCGCAGAAAATTGCCTTGCGTTTTCTGCGATTTTTTGTTTTTTTCTTCGTTTGCACCGTTGCTCTTGCACCGCGTTCGTCATTTTGCACAAACATTGCCGTCTAAATTTATATCTTTTAAACGAAATAACAATTTTGTATTGACAATGTGAAAAAATGGTGATAAAATGAAACTGTGTAAGAGTCTGTCCGTATATATGGTATACGAACAGACCAAAAAAACATGGAGGTACATATGAAAAAACGAATTTTTAGTTTGCTTCTTATCGCTTGCCTCTTGGTAACGGGTATTCCGATTATGGGAACCGTTGCTGCTGCAAGTGAGCCTGAAAGCACGCCGTACGATTACAGCACGCTGTACGTAACGGATGGCTTGAAGCTGCTCTATACCGCATATGCGGGAGACAGCTCTGTTGACCTTGCCAACGGCAAGTGGGTGGATCTTTCCGGTAACGGATATGATGCTTCCTTCGTTGGCGCCGCCGCATCCTCTACCGGCCCCGCTGTTGCGTGGGTAGAGAACCGTGACGGTAACGGCAACGGCGTTGGCTACGATATGCTTGGCGGTACTTGGGACGGTGTAACCAACTCCACCCCTGATAAGACTGCCAACTACAACCTTGGCTCCGCCGTATACCTCAACCTTCCCGTTGAGGCAATGAAGAGCCTGAATGACAGCAACTATACCTTGGATTACGTGGTAAATTACCCCAGCATCCAGTGGTATAATGCCAACGGCGAGCTTCAGACCGATAAGGCTTATGCTACGGACGCAATCTCCACCACCATTTCCGACATCCTCGGTGTGTTCCGTGCCATTTATCAGCGCGGCGATACGACGAAGACGCTGAGCGGCGTTCGTGCTGTTCGTTGGTTCCAGGCAACCGCTGCTGGCGGCTGGCAGGCAGTTCCCAGTACCTATCTGAGATCTGAGCTTTACACCGATGTCAGCCGTGCGTATGCCGGTATCTACACCCAGAGCATCACGCGTACCTGGAACACCGAGGTCATCACCTTCCCCACCTATATTCTGAGCAAGGAAGATGGCACGAAGATTGCAGAGTATGCTGTCAACTACCTGCAGGGCTACAACGCCGACGCAACGCTGGACACTACTGGCGCAACCAAGTACTACGTACTCAAGTACAAACAGGCGGTGGGAACTAACAGCGTTGACGCTTATAAGATTGTCAACGAAGCCGGCACCGATGTTTTCACGAGCCTTTATTGCGACGTTGATTTCTTTGGATCCTTGGCTTCTATCGTGACCACCGATGCCGCGGCTCCCGTATACTTCACGGTTTCGGCAGGTGAAGGCACCACCAGAAGCGTAGTGTACAACGTTGGTAACGATAACGGCACCGCTGCTAAGACGGGTACCTTCTATGAGAACGTGATTTATGCCCGTCCCACCAGTATAAACCAGGGCTCCATCTTTGCAAAGTGCCATAGACCCTACTACATCTCCGATAGCACGGCAACCGTGTTCAAGATGTTCAGCCAGACTCCCGTTTCTGCATACTCCATCCGTTTGTATGACAGAGCGCTGAACTCCAACGAGAAGGCACAGAACCATTTTGCTGACCTTGCCGCTTACTACGAGCTGGATATGGCAGACTTTGCGGCTCTTCCCGATGCAACCAAGACGTTGATTTACCTCGCGTTCGTTGACGTTGCCCTTGGCGAAGGCGTATATGCTGACGCTAAGGATGCATTGCAGGAAAAGCTTTCCGCAGAGCTTGCGTTCTACGGTGAGGTAAAGAGCGAGTTTGATTACAACTCCATGTACGTCACCGACGGACTGAAGGGTCTGTACACCTCCTTTATGAACAATAGCCAGATTGACCTGGTTAGCGGCGTTTGGACCAACCTGGTAGAGGATGGCGCCATTGGCAACATTACCTTGACGGGTGCATCCAACTGGGGTTATACGGAATTCGGTACCGTAAAGCTTGCTTTGGCAAAGGTTAATACCGCCGTTGGCGGCTCCACCGCTGCTATTCAGCTTCCCTTGGACGTTGTTGGCTATGACAACTACACCATTGAGTATTTCGGTAACCTTCAAGGATATGTGAATGAGGACGGCGTGCGCTCCTTCTGGGACGCAAATGCGAAGGAATACAAGGCGGCGCTGTACAATGTACACTACACGCCTCACTCCTACGCTGTTCGTCTTGGCTATTTCAATATCCTGGCGAATATGTATCAGCAGGCAAGCCCCGCCCGTTTCATTTATACCGATTATACCATCGACGGCGGCTTGAACAAGCCCTTGAATGACCCCTTGGGCGGTACCTTGAACATTTATAGCGGTACTACTACCATGCGTGACTGGTATTTCACGGGTAACGACGGCGGTAAGTACAATGACAATCCTACTGATTTCGTATACGGTCTGAAGGCTAATCCTGCCGTTATCGGCGGCGGCGCCTTCGTGAAGGCAACCGCGGAGAATGGCAGCGTGACGCATTCCTTGGTGAACGCAGGCGCAGCCTTCAATATGACGGTTTCTAAGGAAATCGCGGACAAAATCGCTTCTTCCACCGTTACCTATATGGACGGTGACGTAGAGAAGACGGCTGATAAGCCCGCAGGCACCACCCTGTACGATGCAACCCTCTTCAACGATATGCCCGCCTCCTACACCGCTATTCGCGTGTACAACCGCGCGCTGACCGAGGTAGAAAAGGCACAGAACCTCTTGGCAGATATCTGCGGCTACTATAGCTTGGATATGACCGAGTTCGCCGCTCTCTCCGCTGAGGAAAAGGCACAGGCATATACGCGTGTTGGCTCCGTTCTTGGCAATTTTGCGATGAATGCAGGCGACAGAGCCGCATACCTGGCAGACAGAGAAGAGGCGCAGGGACTTCTTAACCTGATTACCGCTGTGCCCGCTATGAACGAGTACGACAAGCTGTACGTCGGCGCGAACGGTGAAGAAACCGCTAACGGCGGTAAGCTCACCGCTCTGTGGACCGCCTACACCCTGGATAAGGGCGTGGCTGTTTCCAGTGGCACGTGGGTTGATAAGGTAAACGGCACCTTCGCAACCCTTGAGGGTGGTCTTTGGAAGACCTTCGAGAACGGCGGCGTTGGCTATGCCGTAACCGCAGGCCCCAATATGGGTACGGTTGGTGGCTTCTCCACCGCTGATACCGCAAGCCCCTACTACACCGTAGAGGCTGCAAAGAACCAATATCTGCGCTTGCCCACCTCCCTGGTTGTCGGTAAGCTGGATTACACTCTGGAGGTTTCCGCAGTTCTGAACAGCAAGGTATTCCATACCGACGCTGCAGGTAATCTGACCGATGAGCTGTACGTTCCCTCCACTCCCACCTACATCGTTGAGATGTATTACGATGCGGACGGCGACGGTGAATTCACTGACCCCGTTAAGGAAGGAACCTTCGAGTTTGCGGCCTCCTCCTTCAAAGTCAAGGTTTTGGACGGCGTAGAGGTAGGCTCTATGACTGAGGGCACCTACTGGCTGGGCGTTCCCGGTTATGACGGTGTCTACGAGTATTGCAGATACCTGTACTCCTACACCGAGGAAGCCGGCGTACTGAACTGGACCGCCGAAGTGTTGGCTCATATCGAGCAGGGCTCCCGCGTGGCACCCAAGGAAGTTACGCTGAAGAAGGATGGCGCCGACTACGGTGAAGGCGTTGTCGTGAAACTGAAGCTCGTAGAGGAAAAAGCCAGCGCTAAGACTATGTGGGGCTATAACGTACTGGCACACCAGATTGGTAACTTCAAGGGCTTCGCTATGTACAACGTTCCCGGCGAAAAGGCACAGTCGATGATTATTCATCACCGCTTCTTTATCGCTCCCGAGGGCAAGCACTGGGATAGCGGCGACCGCTTCTCCAAGAACATCTGGGATAGCTCCAACAAGATGGATAACGGCTTGGTTAACCTCTTTACCTTCATCAGAGATATTGAGGGTGAAGCTACTGCCCAGACCCAGACCTACACAATCAACCTCAATACCGCTAAGCTCGTTTCCAACTCCATTAACACCTATGGCTTGACAAACGACCAAGGCGCTACGGTAGATTACACGCTGGAGCAAGAAGGAAAGACCGCATTCTTCCTCTTCAACAGAGTTCCCGCAACCGTATACGCTATCCGTATGTACGATGCGGTTCTCACCGCTGAAGAGCAGGCACACAACGCATTCGTTGACATCTGCGCGTTCTACAAGCTGGATATGGGCAAGTTTGCTGAGGCAGACGCTGAAACCCAGGCTTCTATTAAGGAAGCATTGGCAGGCGCTGTAATGGATGCCGAGAACTTTGAAGCTAAGAAGGAAGAGTACCAGGCAGCATTCAACTGCGTAGACCCCGAGAAGGAAGAGGTTGCGCCTACCGTTGACGGTATCGTAAACGAATCCGTGCTTTACGTAACCACGACCTTTACCGTATCCGATGCATTCCCCGGCGAAATCGCCAAGGTAGAGCTGAAGACGGGTGACGGCGAATACGTAGAAATCGAAGCTCCTTACGTTTTGACCGGTAACGTTGGTGCAGTTTACACCGTTCGCGTAACCGACCTTGCAGGCAATAAGACTGAAGTCACCGTGACGATGAAGGCTATCACCGACATCGATGCAGACCTTGAAGGCCTGACCGTTGACAACGTAACCACCGCCAACAAGGCTACTATCCTCGCTGTTGAGGCCGCCGTTGCAGCAATTGATGCTGAGGGCGCAACCGATGCAGAAAGAGAAGAGCTTGCCGCAATTCTTGAGAACTGCTCCGAGCTTCTCGCCGTTATCGACGAGGCGCTTGCAGAAAAGGCAAGAATCGAATCCGCACTCCTGCTCATCACGGGCACCAACGTGAAGTCCTCCGACAAGGCCGCACTTGAGGCCCTGAAGGCAGACGCTGAGGCATTGGTAGCTGAGGGTCACCTCTCCGCTGATGAAGTGGCCGCTATCGC
>JAZRFK010000026.1:0-2792 GCA_045661325.1 Eubacteriales bacterium
ACATCGGAAGGGGCTTTATCGGACAGCTCTTTTATGAGTCCGGCTACGAGGTATCCTTTATCGATGTCAATATGACCGTGATCGACAAGCTTAATGCCGATGGCGAATATCCCGTTTATATCACGAATGGCGACAAGTACGCCACGCGCTCACGGCTTATTCCAAATTGGATAAATTTTGGTGGATATAAAAATATCGCCGTGGAGAACATTTGCCACGGCGATATTTGATTTTGTATAATTGGGGATTAAACCAGCTTATTATCTACGATATCGTGTGCCCAAGTTAAAAGAGCAGTCTTTTCTTCGTCTGTGAGCTTGGATTTGAAGAGCCCACAAGAGAGATACTGAACCTCGGGAATGACATTAGAGCCTGCAGCCTTAAGAATGTCAAGAATCTTATTGGCGGTAGCCTCGTTGCCGTCCAGCACAAGTGCGATATTGGAAGCGCGTTCACGGTTCAGCTCGCCGCAGAAGCGTCTAAGCACATCATCAAGATCATTCTTAGAGGAAATGCCCAATATTACAAGCCTTTCTTTTTGGCAGGAGTATGCAGGAGGAATGATGTCGACCGCATTGTGATTTTGAGAAAGATCAAACTCCTGCTTGATGAGTTCGCCAAGAGCCTTCATTTTAGCTTGCTTGGAATAGTACAGAAAACGCATTTTGATTGCCATTTCAGAGAAACCCTCCATTGATTTTTGTTTTATTCATTATATCATAATCTGAATTGGCAACTATTAACTTTCTGTAAATATTCCCCCTATATACGCTATTTGCGCTCCCTTTATTATACAAAATTTGTATTTTGTATAATTTGTTAACTGTAAAGGTTGGAAGCCTCGCGGCTTCCCTCTGTTCGATGTTAACCGATTATTACAAAATGAAAATTTTGTACAATGCTTTACGGCTACCGTGAATATAGTGCACTAAATCAATTTTGAAAACTAAAGGATAAAATCAATTATTTGCAGTACAGCCATATAATACCATATATTTTTTATAATGTCAAGAGAAAAGTTAGAAAATGTTTGGAAACCTCGCTTAGTTGAAATCTATCTCCCTTTTCTCCTTTATCACCTATTTGTTGCCCTCTCAATTGGTTGACACATTTTAAACCCTTTTTAAAGGGGCGAGCGGTTGTATTTTTTTCGGGCCGTACACCGAAAAAAATCTCCACCGGCAAGCCTGCCCCCTTGAAAAACGCTTTAAAACGTGTCTTTTTTTAATTGAGGGCAACGGCATAAGGTGGTAAAGGAGGTCAGCGAAAAAGAATATAGATTTCAAGCCGCTCGGGGAACGAGGAGAACGGAGGGGCGGCACAGATGGTAAAAGCGAGGGGCACTGCCCCGAAATTCTGAAAGGGGGTGGTTACATTGATTGAGGTTTGAGGCTCTATGGATACGCCTTAACCAAATAACCGAGACGGAGGGAGAAAGGAATGGATTTTGATACTATGACCACGGCCGAGGTTGACCGCTTAATTGATTGGTTCATCAAGAACGGGCTTACACTTGAGCAAGCAAGAGCTTGTATCAAGCACATAGCAGGACGATGAAGATAAGAAAAAGACCGCCTGCACCCTAAGCAAAAGCGGTCTTAAAACAAACCGAGGGGACGGGACCGTCTCTCGTTCCCTCACAATTTAAATTTTACCATACTTTTATGATTTTGTCAAGAAAATTTTGAAGGAGATAAAAAAATGAAACTTTACACTACTTTCGAACTTATCAAGGAAACCTTTATGGAGTACAACACCGAAAACGGTATACACTACGGAACGCCGAATAACAAACCAACTATTTCCGCGATCATCGTTTACAAGCAGAGCAACTTTAACAGCCCGTATAGTGAACACGATCGAAGTTATCGAATAGACAATCTTTCGGGAAAAGCGTTTTTCTCGGGTATGTCAAGTAATAGCATCTATGGGGACTGTCTCGACGGAAATGATCTCGGCGTACGCCTTGACTGTTACGATTGGGATATTGAAAAGTGCTATTTTGAATAAGACAAACGTGGGGCAAATGTTGCCCCACTTCCCTTTTTTTACGCTTTTTCCCCTACTCGCTTACGCTCGACCAACCTCTTTGCCTCCCCTAACCGTTATATCGGAAAAAGCGTTATTTTAAAGCGTAGGATAGGCAAGAGGGGGTGTCATAAAGACACACCCCTCTTGCCTATCTCCCCCACGCTTTAATTCATGGCACGCGCTTTGAGCTCTGCCATTTCCTCTTTTGTTGTACGAAGATCAGGACAGTAGACAGTTTTCAAGCCGTACGGGTTATCCTTCCAATTCGTGAAGGACACCGAAGGACTAAAACCGCAGGTTTTAGTCGGTTCGTAGGCTTCGCTGTCATAGTGCTTAATAGACAGCTTTTTATACGGCAAGAAACCGCAGTAATACGTCTGCTGCTTTCTCTGCTCCATCGTGCTCGACTCCTTGACATTCTGCACAAGGTTATCATCGCACGTTGAGAGTCTATCGCAAGTCACCTTGAAGAACGGCAGAAAGCCCCACACGCGATGGAAGTCTGAAAGCACGTCACATGAGCCCATACGGGAACGCAGATTGATACAGAGACCGCTATAGCGCTGTTCTGTAGCTCGGATTTTGCAACGGTCACCGCCGTTATGGTGAGCGAAATATCTCACGGCTACCTCAAAGCACTGCCATGACTCGTTGATATTCTGAGTGATAACATTCGGGTCATTAAAGCTATACTGAGAAGCCGAGGCGCCGACATCATCATACAGCCAAAGCGGAAGAATGGTATCGGGTATAGGCGTACG
>JAZRFK010000027.1:0-18660 GCA_045661325.1 Eubacteriales bacterium
ACTTACAACAAAGTTGTTCCAGTCGCAGTTCTGTATGGCAACCTTGGTGCCCGTTCCCTTGGCGCGTTCGCAAAGACCGCCGAAGAACTCGATTGCATTGGTGTAGTTGCGATAGAGGCTGATGCTCTCATCGCGGTTGATGCCGCAAACAAAGGTTTTGGCACCAAGATAGATGGCGGCATCCAAAAGCTCGTAATAGCTCTTGGCCTTTTCTGCGTTGATAACGCCGTTTTCCGCAACGTTATGATTCCATCTGCCGACGCACGAAATGTCGATGCCCGTCTTCTTCGATGCTGCAAGGATGCTCTCGCGGCAGGCAACCAAGGCTTCACTTTCCTCTTGGCTATTCATGCAAAGCTCAGCGAAGGACAGCTCTTGCTCTTTGACAAGCAAAAGGCCCTCTTCGGTATAATTGTTCTGGATTCTTCCAATTCTCACGGTGATACCCCTTTCAAAGAATAAATTGGGAAATTTCCAAAAAAAGTATAGCATATCAAAAAGAATTATGCTATAATAATTTTGTATTAAAGTATCGTTTTTTTGTCATATAGGGGGATTTATGCAAAGGCAAATTATAGAGGAGAAGTTAAAATACGTTGACGGATGGGAGCAGCCCATTGATTGTCTGATGCGGAGCATTCGGCCGACAGACGCCAGCGTTCGCGTTCACTATCATAGCTATATTGAGCTTCTGTACGGCATAGAGGGAGAAGCCAACGTCATTATCGGAGAGCGCACCTATTCTATGGCGAAGGGAGACCTTCTTGTTATTCACGCAGGCGAGCCGCACGAGGTGTACGTGACCGAGGGAACGGCAGATTACTACGTTATCAAATTTTTGCCTGACCTTCTGTATGCACAGGGAAAAAGTCTTTTGGGCATTCGTTATCTGCTTTCACTCTGGCAAAACGAAATCTCCTTTTCGCCCGCCATTCGCGCTTCGGAGCTTGAAGGGAGCAACATTGGCCGCTGGGTGACCGAAATCCGCGAGGAATACGCCACGATGCAAACGGGCTACGAGCTTTTGATTTACGCCAACGTGATGCGGATTTTCGTCTGGATTTTCCGCCATCGCTGTGACTTCTCTCCGATGACAACCGACATTCCGTCCGAAACGCTCGCCGTGCTTGAATCGGTGCTTGCCGAGGCAAACGCGCGTGTGTACGAGGATTTTCGTGCAACGGATGCCGCCGCCTTTGCCCATCTCTCGTACAGCTATTTTTCTCGCGTTTTCAAGCGTGTGTTCGGCATTTCCTTCACGGCGTATACCGAGGCCTTGCGCTTGCGCGAGGCAGAGCGCCTTCTTCTCACCACCCACCGAACCATCAGCGATATTGCCACAGCCCTCGGCTTTAACTCCACAAGCTACTTCACCGAGCGCTTCCGCCTGCGCTACGGCGTGCCGCCGTATAAATTCCGCCAGAACCTCTCGCACGCGCTGCGTTCTTGATACCAAAAGCATTTCGTTTTAAAGAAAGAGGGGCGACGCATTTTGATGCGTTCGCCCTTTCCTATCCCTCTTTTCCCCTTGACAAATCCCTCTTCCCTGTGCTATAATACAAAGGCTGCCGAGAATGGCACCCGTTATTTTTTCGGGGTGTGTGCCCAGACGCTTCGCAAATGCGAAGCCGTAGCGAGAACGAACCCTGTCAGGTGTTCGAACCGCAATAAAAAATTAAATATCGGGGCGTGTGCGCAGACGCTTCGCCAATGCGAAGCCGTAGCGCGCGACGTTTGGGAGCAGGACACCGACCACCTTCACCGCAAAACTCAAAAAACGCCGAAAACCCTTGAAAACATTGACTTTTTTCGGCAACTTGTTCTCTTTCAAAATCGCTGTGAAAAGCGGTTTGACCACTTACGGAAAAACCTCAAAAATTCAATATTTTTCACACATCGGGGCGTGGCGCAGTTGGTAGCGCGCGACGTTTGGGACGTCGATGCCGCAGGTTCGAATCCTGTCGCTCCGACCAAAAATCGCGGTTTTGACCGCACGAAAACCGCAAAGCAGGGTTGCTTTGCGGTTTTCAATTTCAAAAAAGCAGAAAGAGGTTCAAGATGAAAGTAGTTAAAAGAACCCAAACTTTCAAAAGTAGCAAGAAAAACTTCCGAGGCGGTTTTGTACTAGGGTCAAAGGTGCGCCCATCAACGAGCTGAACGAGCTTAAGGCTATGGGTGTTACGGTAATTTTTTGATAAATAATTCAAAAGGGAGAATATAAAAATGAAACTTCTCATTGACGACGCAAATATCGAAAAAATCAAACACATTCTCGAATACTACCCCATTGACGGTGTAACCACCAACCCCTCTATTCTTGCAAAAAGCGGAAGATCACCCTACGACGTGCTTCGCGAAATCCGCGAAATCATCGGCGAGGACAAGGAGCTCCACGCTCAGGTCATTTCTTCAACAGCCGAGGGAATGGTAGAGGAAGGCAGAAAAATCGTCGAAATTCTCGGCAAAAATACATACGTAAAGGTTCCCACCACACCCGAGGGACTTAAGGCTATGAAAATTCTCTCAAGCGAGGGATACCTCATCACCGCTACCGCTATATACACCACTATGCAGGCATACCTCGCCGCAAAGGCAGGCGCAGATTACGCCGCTCCTTACGTAAACAGAATAGACAATCTCGGTGCCAACGGTATCGAAACCACGAAGGCAATTCAGGACATTTTTGATAACAACGGTTTCAAGACCGAGATTCTTGCCGCAAGCTTCAAGAACTCGCATCAGGTAAAAGAACTCTGCGAATACGGTGTAGGCGCATCTACTGTTGCTCCCGACGTTATCGAGGGACTTATAAAGAATGCGTGCGTTACTACCGCCGTTGAGGACTTCACTAAGGATTTCGAAGCTCTTGTCGGCAAGGGCAAGACTATGCTTGACTGCGAATAAAGGAACTTCTGCAGCGCAGGATCTGATTATCTCACCGCACATATCGAGTCGGATACAAAGGAAAACGGCGCTGATACTTCTCCTCTCGATTACGACCAAAGAGCAAAGCCTCACGGCTTTGCTCTTTTATTTGGAAATATTGAGGGGCGACCGGTGCGGTCGCCCCTTTTGGCTTTTATAATGCTGCGATTTTTCTTTCTATCTCTTTTATTACCTTTATGAATTCCGCATCACTCTTGCCTGTAGGGTCAGGCAAGCCCCAATCATCATCAAACGCTTTGTTGATGAAGGGGCATCCAACGTCACATCCCATAGAGATTGCTATGTCGGGAGGCGGTATTTTATCAACGGTTTTACTGTACTGGGTCAGCTCCATATCAATATCGTAAAGCGTCTTCATCAATCGCACCGCATCCTGATTGATTTGCGGTTTGGTTTGGGTGCCGGCCGAATAAAAATCAAGCTCATCCCCGCGCAGATGCTTTCCAAGCGCTTCCGCAATCTGACTGCGGCAAGAGTTATGGACGCAGATAAATGCTATCTTTCTTTTCATTTGAACGGACACCTCGCACCGATACATTGATTGTTTTGCGCCGAATGCACGCACTTAATTTCGCCAAGCTCCATTTCAACGCCGAAGTGCTCTTTTGCGAACTCTACCGCTTGGATGATAGAGAGATAGGAATCACGCTTACAGCAACGGGGGCCGCCGACCGCGCCGATTGCGCCAAGCGCGGCCGAGGTCATCCGATTTGACAAGCCCCATGCTTCATTGGCAAGAGGGGTTGCGCCTGTGACAATGGATGCGAACATTCCCGCGCTCACGCCTGCTCCGCAGGCTCCCCAAAATCCGCACGCGCCGCCCGGAACCTTCTTCCCTCTCGCCTGCATTTCGGATAGCGCTTGGGCGAGGTTTATATCACCGCCTGCGTTCTTATACGCGGTAAGCAATGCCGCTCCGACCATCACGTGATGCTCCGGGCCGTGCATATGGCAAAACGGAAGCGCCATCATTTTTTGGATAATCTCTATTGGATTCTTCGAGGCTTCGGCAAGGCACAAGCCAATGATGCTATCCATCCCTTGCGTATGACACTCGTTGCATACGTAGTGGCCGTTCTCGCAAACGGTTTTGCTATTTTCTTTCTTGTGACAAACGGCGCATTCCATCTCCTCGCCATTTTTCAAATATTTCAGCGGAGCGCCGCAAAGGAGACATTCATCAATCATCATTAACCTCGTTAAAGCGATATTTATCAATGCTTTTTCTCGTAGCCAAAAACGCGCAAAGCAATCGGCAGCATCACGCGCGGCGACAGTTGCACCGCCCGAAAGCGCTGCTATGCCATCAGGCATCCAAATGGGCGAAAATCTTTTCCCAAACCGCATTATCCTGAACGGTCATTTTATCCCAATCGAACGAGCGAACGAAATTCGCCTTATCTTCTTTGGTTGCTTTTTTGTTTTTTGCGAGCTTGGCTCTTGCTTTGCCGAACTCTCCCAGATACCTTACAGCCTCCTCGGTATAATTCGGGTTATGGCCTTTATTGCTCACGAAAAGGAAGCTGACGTTCTCTTTGCCCGCGAGTCCTTCCTTCAAAATGTCATAATGCTCACGCTTACACATCTTGTCATCCTCGGAATAAATGAGCAATGCTTTTGTATTTGAGCCGAGCAAGGATTTCACGGCATGAAATTCGACAAACATCGGATTTGCCTCGCGTTCAAGCGCCAACACGGGCTTGCGATACCCCTTCATCATGCCTGCAAAGAAGGTTTTTAGCATTTCTTCTACCGAAACGAATCCGCTTATCGCCACGATATGTGAAATTTCGGGATGAAGGGCTGTGATATTCAAGGTTGAAAAGGCGCCCCAGCTATGCCCTATCACAGAGATATCGCAGTCTGCAAATCTCTTCTCTGCCTTGATGGCCGTTATGCAATCGTTAAGGTCACAGAGCGACTGGGCAAGGCCGTTGGGAGAAGCGCCGCCCGATTCCATACAGCCCGTATGGTCATAGGCAAGCACCGTATAACCGTGCTTACAAAGCATTTCTATTTCTTTCATATAAGCGCGATGCCCACCGCCGAAGCCGTGGTCAAACACCACGAGTCTGCCCGAAACGGAATTTTCATACCGATAAATATAGCCTTGCAGCGTGTGTCCTGCGGCGGCTTGAAAGGGAAAGCTCTCTTTCTTCAAGCCGGGAAAATCATCGGTTGAGAAATAAAAGACGGTTTCGGTATCGTCACAGCGCGTGAACATCATCGCCTTATAGATATTCAGCACTTGCTTTTCAAAAATCATACGTCCCTCCACATTGTAATCTTACTATCTCCACAGGCAGCAAGTGAGGCCTTCCGTTACTTTTTCTGCTTTGTCTCGCGGGGCGGAAAGAACCTCGTTTTGTATTTTTGAAGAAAGCCTTTGAGCTGCTTTTTGTGGCTGCAAAGCTTTTCCTCACAACGCGCACAATCCAGACATTTGTTGGTTTCTTCACCGAAGCGCTCGGGATGGCGATGGAAGGTGATTTCCCAACGAAGCAAAAGCGCAAGCGCGCAGGCAAGCAGGCTATACGTATATACGCTCGGAACGAACACAAGGGGCGTAAGCATCATCGCATAATCCCAGTTGTAGATACGGCAGGTGGCGCAGCATCTGTTCTTCATAAACCAAGTCTGGAAGGGGCAGAAGAACAAAATACAGATAATGTCGCACACCGAATATGCGATAGAAATCAAAACCAGAATTTCCGCCTCCAACACACCCGTCAGGTACAAAACGCCGAAAACGGTGTTGAGGGCAAGCCAAACGAGCGCGACGAGTGCGGTTCCCTTAAAGACTTGCTTTTTGGGCGCGCCATTCGTCTCTACGGGCTCGTAATTCTTAGCGAACTGCTTTTGGCAGCCCATGCTTTCAAGCCTTGAAGGGAAAAAGCGCAGGAGCATTTCGACAACGAAGAACACCCAAACGATAATGGGCAAAAGGGCGCGATGCGTCAAAATCTCGGTTCTCTCCAAAACGTACGTCGTCACGGCGGCCAAAAGCAAAAGAGAACGGAGTATTAGCTTGACGAAATGAAGGCTTGAAATTTTTGATAGTTTTTTTCTCATACGATTTCTCCATTTATATAGCAGAGACTATGCGCTCCCATTAAACTATACCACACTTTTATGAACTTTTCAAGCCCATTGCTTTTCACGCTTGCCGTATCGCGTGTTTTTTTATGTTTTTTCTGAAAACCTCTTGACAAACGAACGAGTTTGTTGTAAAATAATGTATCATAAACGCGATGATGCGGAATAGTATGCAAAAATCTTCACTTTCAGAGAGTTGCCGGTTGGTGCGAGGCATAGGAGGCGTTTTGCTGAACTCACCGTTGAGCGGTTGCCATGAAGGCATAGAGTAGTGGCAAACGGGAACTCCCGTGACAGAGTTAAGATGTGACGGCATCCAAGGTGCATCCGTTTTCGGATGAAGAAGAGTGGTACCGCGGAAACAAGCATAGATATGTGCGTTTTCGTCTCTTTGCAAGCAACGAAGAGACGGAGGCGTTTTTTTGTTGTTATACTCTTATTTTACATTTTAAAATCAGTAAGGAGTTTTCAAAAATGAGAAAAATCAACATGGCAGACATCACCCTTAAAAAGCTTTCTGAGGATCGCGCAGTATCCCTGCTGTTCCGCGAAAAATCTGCTATTGCCGGCTGTGCAGATAAGCTTGGTGCCGACTCTGTTGAGCTTCCTGCGGTAAAAAGCATTCGCGAGGATTCCATTATATATAAAACGATAGCCAAGAATATGAAAAACGCCACCCTGGCTATTCCTGTCGGCTTTACTGCCGACGAGGTGGCTATTGCCTTTGACTGCATCAAGGAGGCCGCATCGCCCCGTTTGCAAGTGGAGCTTCCCGTATCTACCATTCAGATGGAATACGTGTACCACGTTAAGCAGTCCAAAATGATGGAAAAAATCGGCGAGCTGGTTGCGGCGGCAAAGGCTCTTTGCGCCGACGTTGAGTTTTCGGCCCTTGATGCCACAAGAGCAGACGAGGACTTTCTCATTGCCGCAGTCAAGGAGGCAGAGGCCAAGGGCGCTTCTATGATTACCGTCTGCGACAACGCCGGTGTATCAACTCCTAATCAGATAGCCGCGCTTGTTACCAAGATAAAGAATGCAGTTTCCGTTCCCGTATACGTTGGAGCTTCCGACCGCATCAATATGGCCGTTGCCTGTGCATTCTCTGCTATTGCGGCAGGCGCTGACGGACTCAAATGCGCTATGGTTGGCAAGGATGCTCTTTTGACGGGCGAAATTTCCGATGCCGTAAATGCCTGCGGCGCACAGATTGGCGCAGAATTCAAGCTGAACAAAACCAACATTCACGCAAGCATTGAGGATATGGTATCGAGCATCACGCACGACACGTATAGCACCGACAACTCCGTTAGCGAAAAGAAAAAGATCCTTCTTGACTCAGCCTCCACCGTGGCGCAGGTTGCGGAGGCCGCTTCCCTTCTCGGCTACGAGCTTTCGGATGCGGATATTGGAAGCGTATACAAGGCGCTTTCCCAGGTTTGCGAAAAGAAGGGTGCTATCGGTGCAAAGGAATTTGAGGCCTTGATTGCAAGCTCCGCTATGCAAGCTCCCTCGACCTATCATTTTGAGACCTACACAACCACCAGCAGCAATATTTCGAGCGCAATGACGCAAATTGTTTTGAAGAAGCATGACGAGGTGATTTGCGGCGTTAGCGCAGGCGACGGCCCCATTGACTCGGCCTTCCGCGCTATTGAGCAATGCATCGGCCATCACTATGAGCTTGATGACTATCAGGTGCAATCCGTAACCGAGGGAAAAGAAGCGCTCGGCTCGGCTCTTGTCAGACTGCGCGTGGGCGGTAAGCTGTATTCCGGAAACGGAACCTCCACCGACATCATCGCGGCCAGCATCAGAGCCTACATCAACGCACTGAATAAAATCGTATTTGAGGAGGCGTAACGCCACATGAAAATCGTTTTTTCCACCAAGAACGTAAGCCGCGCTTCCTTTCTTGACACCTGCCGTTACGCCTACGATTACGGCTTTGAGGGCTTTGAAATCTATGACGCCGTAAACGAGAGAAGCGCGCATTACGACAGCATTTTAAGACGCGACCGTATTGCAGACGCAAAGAGAAAGCTCGTTAACCGAAATCTCGCGGTTTCGGCGCTTCGTATGCCCGCGCCTGTCGAGAGCGAAAGCGTTACCGCCGAGCTTATACAAAAATACGTTGAAATGGCGGCCACCTCGGGCATTGATAACGTTATCGTACACACCAAGGAAAGCATTTCCTTTGATATTTTGGACGAAAAGATGGCCGCTGCCATCAAACGCGCGGAGGCAACTGACGTCAACGTGCTTTTTGAAACGGTTGGACATCTTGCCCACACCGAAAACGTTATTTCGATTATCAACCATTTCGCTTCCACCGCTATCGGTGCCTCCTGGAACGTCAGAGGCACATATTTTGACGCGGGTGAGAGCGCGGAAACCACCATCAAAAACCTCGGCGCCTACATCAAGTACGTTCGCCTTGGCGATATGAAGGACGGCAAAACCGTTTTGATTGGCGAGGGCACGCTTGACGTAAAGAAGCTTTTGAACGCCCTCTCCTCCCTCAACTACGAGGGCTTCATTTGCGCCGCCTGGAACGAGGAAATTTGTGACGCGGATATTGTTTTAACCCATTTTACCAACTACATTGCCGCCTTGGGCCGCGAGAAAAAGACCTTTGAGCACGCCTACTACAACCGCGCCAAGACGGGAACGTTCGTTTGGAAGAAATACGACGTTATTGACGCGACCTTCTCGGACGTGCTTGACACGATGGCGGAAAAATATCCTGATCAGTTCGCGTTCAAATATCCCACCCTTGATTATACAAGAACCTACGAGCAGTTCCGCCGCGACGTTGACGAATGCGCCGCCGCTTTGATTTCTCTGGGCGTCAAGGCAGGCGACCACGTTGCCATCTGGGCAACCAACGTGCCGCAGTGGTTTATCACCTTCTGGGCAACCACGAAGATTGGCGCGGTTCTGGTGACGGTAAATACTGCCTACAAGATTCACGAAATTGAATATTTGCTCAAGCAATCTGACACGCATACGCTCGTGATGGTGGAATACTGCAAGGACATCAACTACAAGGAAATTATCGAGGAGCTTTGCCCCGAATTAAAGAGCCTCACCCCCGGAACGCCCCTTTATTCCAAGAATCTTCCCTTCCTTCGCAACGTTGTCACGGTCGGCTTTACCATGGACGGCTGTCTTTCCTGGGAAGAGATGCTTTCCCGTGCCAATCTCGTTCCGCGCGAGGAGGTACGCAGACGCGCTTCCCTCGTCAAGCCTGATGACGTTTGCAATATGCAGTATACCTCGGGCACAACGGGCTTCCCCAAGGGCGTTATGCTGACCCACCGAAACATCGTCAACAACGGCAAGACCATCGGCGACAGAATGGACTTATCCACCGCTGACCGTATGATGATTCAGGTGCCGATGTTCCACTGCTTCGGCATGGTGCTTTCCATGACCTCCATGATGACCCATGGCGGTACCCTTTGCCCCATTCCGTACTTCTCTCCCAAGTCCTCGCTCGCCTGCGTAAACGATGAGCGCATCACCTGCTTCAACGGTGTTCCCACGATGTTTATCGCGATGTTCGGACATCCCGATTTTGCCAAGACCGATTTCTCTTATATGAGAACGGGCATTATGGCAGGCGGAAACTGCCCGGCAGACCTGATGCGTCGCGCCGCGGCTGAAATGAATATGCGCGAGATTATTTCGGTTTACGGACAGACCGAGGCCTCTCCCGGTTGTACGATGGGCGAGGTGAACGAGGATATTGACCACCGCGTTGAAACGGTTGGAAGTGCTTTCCCCGGTGTCGAATGCAAAATCATTGACCCCGAAACAGGAGAAGATCTTCCCGACGGTGAAAACGGTGAGTTTGTTGCGCGCGGCTTTAACATCATGAAGGGTTATTACAAGATGCCCGAGGCTACCGCGCAGACCATTGACGCAGAGGGCTGGCTCCATACGGGAGACATTGCTTGCCGAACGGCAGACGGATATTACAAAATCACAGGTCGACTCAAGGATATGATTATCCGCGGCGGTGAAAACCTCTATCCCCGTGAGATTGAAGAATTTTATCTGACCAACCCCAAGGTTCGCGACGTGCAGGTGGTTGGTGTACCCGATGAACGATACGGCGAGGAATGCTGCGCTTGGGTGATTCTTCACAACGGCGAGAGCGCAGACGAGAACGAGATGAAGGAATTTGGCAACGCCTATATTGCCAGACACAAGGTGCCAAGATACTTCCTCTTCGTCAAGGAATTCCCCATGAATGCCGCAGGTAAGATTTTGAAATACAAGATGCGCGATGAATCCATCAGCATCTTGGGGCTGAAAAAATAATTCAGCAGAAGGTAATGCAAAGAACCGTGAAAACCTACAAAATCATTGACGCGCACTGTCACGTATACCCTGACAGGATTGCCGAAAAGGCATCTGCCAGCACGGGCGACTTTTACAAAATGCCCTCTCGCTTGGACGGTAAAATTTCAACGCTGCTTGAACGCGGAGAAAGAGCGGGCATTTCGCATTTCGTCATCCAATCCGTTGCAACAACGCCGAAGCAGGCATCCCACATCAATCGTTTTATCGCCGAGGCCGTTGCAAACGGCAACGGGCGCTTTACGGGGCTTGGAACACTTCACCCCGATAGCGAAAATATAGACGAAGAGATTGACGAAATTCTTTCTCTCGGCTTAAAGGGCGTCAAGCTTCACCCCGATATACAGAGGGTGGGAATTGATGACCCCCGAATGAATAGGATATACGAGCGCTGTCAAGACGTGCTTCCCATCCTGATGCATACAGGCGACCATCGCTTTGACTTTTCCAACCCCAACCGTATGCTGCCGGTGTTGGAAAGGTATCCGCGCCTGACAGTTGTTGGCGCGCATTTCGGCGGCTGGTCGGTTTGGGATGAGGCAACAGAAAGGTTAAGCAAGTACCAAAACTTTTTTGTTGACTGCTCCTCCTCCCTTTACGCGATGTCGGCAGAAAAGGCAAAGGCGCTGATTTCGGCGTACGGTACCGCTCGCGTACTGTTCGGCACCGACTATCCTATGTGGCTTCCGGAGGTTGAGCTTGAACGCTTTATGGAAGTTCCGCTTACCGACAGCGAGCGCGAGGATATTCTTTACAACAATGCGGCCAAGCTGTTTCTGCAACGGTAAAGGCAAGACAAGCCCTATACCAATCCGCAAAAGCGAAAAAAGAGCAAAAAGGAGTCTGCTATGAAGGAGTTACTGCCCGAAAAGACGAATCGCGCACTGGCCTACTCTCTCTTTATCGATGCGCCACAGCCCACCGTGACGGTTTTTAAGACCTTGAACGTGACGCGGCTTTACCGCTATGCGCGGCGCGGTGAGAAATTCAACGCGATGCTCTGCTATACCGCGGCTCTTGCGGCCAAGGAGGTGGCGGAATTTCAAACGCGCGTGAAGGACAAGCGCCTGTACGCCTTGGAGGCACCCTTTCATATCAGCTTCGTTCTGAAAAACAAGGCGGGCGGTCTTGGCATTTGTGCCGTTCCGATTTGCGAAAGCTACGCCGAGTTTTCCCGTCTTTATGAGGAAAAGGCGAAAGCGCTCTACGAAAGCTGCGCGCCGATGGGTGACGAAGAGAGTGTGCTGCTTGGCACATCAGCCATGACCGAAACGGTGCTTGACGGCATTGTAAACCTCTATTCCGAGGCCTTTTGCAATCCGTTTTTATCCTGGTCGCGCTACGAAAAGCATTTTTTCAAGGTAAATTTAAAAGCTTCCTTCCAATTTCATCACGTGCAGATGGACGGGGGGCACGCCGCCAAATTTTTGGAGCTTTGGCAACAAAAAATTCTTGCCTTTCGCCCTTAAAGCGAAGGGAGAACAAAAGCCGATACGAAGTAATGACCGTATCGGCTTTTCTTTTTTCACGCAAGAGGCATCTTTGATAGGCGTGCCTTTGGGCACGAAACGGCGAATAAAAGCGTTCCGGTTCTCGTTGGAACCACATTCAGAGGAACAATAGGGGTGGCAGTAATATACGGTTGCGGCGGCGCGTATACGGTGAAATCTCCATCCCCAACGTATTCTCAAACTCTGTTCCATTGTCACAGGTTATCGTTTTGAATATTGAAACGCTTAACAACCTCATCGAAGCGCTAAAAGCCGAAGGTCTGAGCAACGAAGCAATTGTCCGAGTCATTGAGAAAATGACAAAGAAGAGCAGTTAAAAAATAACCGCTCTTCTTCGCAAAACACTTTTTAATTTTCAACAGCTCACTCACTATTGATTATCGGCATAAGCCGAGCATCTGAGAGAGAGTAACCGCTCTCTCTTAGATGTGTCTATTGTAACACACAACTTTAATTTTGTCAACCCCCTGCTTTTGCAGGGGGTTGACAAATCTTAAGAAATGAGATATAATACAGTGGAGCAGAAGTTTGAACCGTTTCAACGGGGATGTAACACCTGCGCCTGTCACGGAGATACGTTAAACGTGTTACCCGTGACTTTTTTTATTTCTTTCGTTTTGCACAAAACTATATAGTTTTGCCGATTTTGAACGGCTCAGCTTATTGATTTTTCAAAAAAGATATTGACTTTTAGATTGAAATGTTTTATAATGCTATTGGAAGTAGGCTTGTGGTAGCTAATGACTACCGCCCAAAAGGCTTACTTCTTTTTCTTTGTTTTCAGCTTTTGATTGTCAAATTTTGAGGATTGACAAATCCTAAGAAATGAGATATACTATTAAAGCGAACTCGACCAATACGGTTGTTTATGTCGGCTTGACCGACCCGCATTGCGGAGAGTTTTCTCTCTGCGCCGAGGTAATTACCTCGGCCTTTTTCTTTTGTTTGATTTTTCAAAAAAGGTATTGACTTTTTTCTTTTTTGTAATATAATACTTTTGCAGATTCGTCTGCAAGAAGTAATCCCGTGATAGCTAATGACTACCGCCCAGCGATTACTTCTTTTTTCTTTTATGATAAATTGCCCAAACCTGTTTTTCATCCTTTTCAGACAATTTACAATTTTTTAATGGTTTCAAGAATTTATCTATTCCTCACGTATTAAAAAGGAGTGGGATGCAAGGTAGAGCAAGCCAACCGCAGAAGGCGCTTTTAGCGCCTTCATTTTTTTTATAGACATCCCTTTTTGCTCCCTTCCTTCCAACGCCGTTTTGCTTAACATGGCAAACCCCTCATAACGGCTTAAATTTTTCAAAAATTTGTTGACTTTTGTTTTTTTATGATATACTATTCACAGAAACGGCAGGTCTGCCTCGCAAGGGGATATGTACCAACGCACGTATGTGCACCGTTTCTTTTTTGTTTTTTCTATTGACATTCTATTTTTCTTGTGTTATAATCCTTCTCGATGGAATGACATCCAATCGGTTATCTACCGCTGGTGTGAACAAGCTGAACGGCTTAAGAGCAGGTGGTGCGTTCATTTAAGGATATTGGAAGCCGACCGCGCGACGAATTAATAACTCGTCGCATTTTTTATTTTTTACACAAAATTTCTTTAACCTTCTTAAAGAAAAATTATGGAAGAAAAGGGCTTGACTTTTTTGGAAATGTATGATATAATCCTATGGTGATTTGAATCGACTGTGATTCATCTCCTTACCGCAAAGGAAATTTGCGGCAAAAAGTCCAATAAGGAGGTAAAAAGAAATGGAGAACAAGACTTGCTCTTACGAGCTTCTCTTCGTTATCAAGGGCACTCTTTCCCAAGAGGAAGCTGCTGCCGTTCAGGAGAAGTTCACCACTCTCATCGCCGAAAACGGCGAGCTTGTAAAGGTTGACGAGTGGGGCAAACGCAGACTGGCTTATCCCATTGACAAGATCAATGAGGGTTACTACGTTCTGGCTGCGTTTAACAGCAATCCCGATTTCCCTGCTGAGCTTGAGCGCTTGCTGGGCATCAACGACAACATCCTGCGTTCGATGACCACCCGCGTTGAAGAGACGGCGAAGTCGGCTTCCCCTGCAGCTGCCGAAGAGGCTCCTGCCGCTGAAACTGTCAGCGAATAAGATTTTTAAAAAACGCAAAGAAGGTGAATACGATGGCAAGTTTTAACAAGGTTATTTTGATTGGCAACTTAACGGCTGATCCCGAATTGAAGCAGACTGCCCAGGGCACCTCTGTTTGCAGCTTTACTTTGGCAGTAAACCGTCGCTATTCCCGTCAGGACCAAGGACAGAATACTGATTTTATCAATATCGTCACTTGGCGTCAGCAGGCGGAATTTGTTGCCAAGTACTTCAAGAAGGGTCATCCCTACTTGGTTTGCGGCCAGCTCCAAACGAGAAGCTGGACGGATGCACAGGGCAACAAGCGTTACACCACCGAGGTTATTGCAGACGAGGTTTCCTTCGTGGAAAACAAGGCTTCTGCAACGGGTGCTTCGGACAACGCTGACGCAGGATATGCCCCCTCTGCTTACGGAACTCCCGCTTACCAGAGCGGCTCTACCCCTGAATTTGAAGAGGTACAGAGCGGCGACGACAATCTGCCCTTCTAATCAAGGTCTTTGCACTCACCGAAGCCCTTGCAATCGCAGTGAGAATGAATGAAAATAAGGATTGATTAAAAATGGATAGAAGCGATACTCAGCGTTCCTTCCGCCAGAACAATCACAGACGCAAGAAGGTCTGCCTGTTCTGCGCAGAAAAGGCTACTGCCATCGACTATAAGGACGTGGCAAAGCTTCGCAAATTCATTTCCGAGCGTGCGAAGATTCTTCCCCGCCGTGTTTCCGGTACCTGTGCAGAGCATCAGCGTGCCCTGACGGTTGCTATCAAACGCGCTCGTTATATGGCTTTGCTTCCCTATACGGCTGACTAATTCAAAACAAAAGCTGTCTCAAACGCATTTAAAACCGTTTGCGGCAGCTTTTCTTTATCACAAAAAAGACGAGAGGTGTACCTATGATACATTCTGATTTACATATTCACAGCGAATACTCCTATGACGCGGTGCTTCCGCTTGCGACCATTCTGGAAAAGGCCAAGGAGCGCGGCTACCGTCAGGTAGGCGTTACTGACCACCTGAACCTGCCGAACAACAAGTTTGTTGGCTGTCTTTCCGAGTCTGCCAAGCACGTTTTGGAGGCGAAAAAGACCAACCCCATTCTTTTGCTCGGCGTTGAACTGACTCCTATCGAAAAGCCCTTTTACGATTTCAACCGTCAGAATCCGACCTCCGAGGGATATTCGCCCGCAGGCTACGTTCCGCCGAATCTGCTGGCGGGAGAGTCCTCCTATCCGCTTGAAATGGCGCTCTCTAAGGAGGAGCTGATGGCGTACGGTGTGCAATACGCGGTTGCGGCGGCACACGGCTATATTGACGTGCCCCACCCCGACGTGCGCGACAAGATGGCCACCATTGCCGCTTGGGAAAGAATGCATTTATATCTGGCCGCTGACGAGCGCACCACCATTCTTGGCCATCCTTACTACCACGGCCTGCAAATCTGGTATGACGATTTTTCCGTGATTCCCTATTCCACGCACGAAGAGCTTGCCGCCGCGTTGAAGGAAAACGGCAAGTATATTGAAATGAACGTGGATATGTTAACCAACCCCAAAACGACCGAGCTTTTCCGCCATCAGTACGCGGAATATATGCGCTTTATGTTTGAAAAGGGCGTTCGCGTGACCTATGGCTCGGACAGCCACGGCGGCTACGGCGATCAGCGCCCCCTCATCTATCCTTATCTTGAAAAGGCGGGCTTCAAGGACGGCGATTTTTCCGAGCTTGACCCTGCTGACCTCTGGCAATAAGCAATCAAAGAGCCAAGGACGCGTGCTCTTAAATCAATACGAAAGGAACGGCTAATATGTGCGTCATTGCAGGCTATACGGGCAAGAAGCAGGCTGCCCCTATTCTTATTGATATGATTAGAAAAATGCAATACTTTGACGGCGGCTACGCCACGGGTATTGCCACCATTCACGAGGGAAAGCTCTATTACGCCAAGGCCAAGGGCGACGTTGATATGCTTCTCAAAATGACAGACGCCATCAACCTTCCCGGCACAACGGGCATCATCCATTCCCGTCCCCGCTTTGATTTCTTTTCGACCACCCACCCTTATATTGATAAAGACGAAAAGCTTGCGCTCGTCGCAAACGGTACCTGTCGCGGCACGGGAACGGACTGTTTGCTTGCTGACCTTCGCCTTTTGATGAACGAGCTTCTTGACGAGGGGGTTCATTCCCACTTCGGCGACGATGTGGCGCCTACGGGCGTTTATGAAAAATTTCAAACCAAGGACGGACGTGCCTTTTACGTGACCGAAGCGCTTGCACTTGCTATTGGAAACGCCGTTTCCAAAGCACCGCTTGCCGAAAGGCGCGCAGCACACGCCAAAGCCGTTCACGACGTACACGCACGCATTCCGCTTGACCACGTTTCCGTTTCCATTCATGCAGACGTTCCCGACAGCATCGTTGCCTGCACGCTGACGCGCCCGATGTCCGTTCTTGAAGCGGAAGGCGAGACCTATCTTGCCTCTTGCGCCATTGCCTTTCCCGAAAGCGTGAAGGGCAAGGTGACACATCTGCCGCCGATGGCCGTGCATCGCGCAACGCCAAAGGGCCTTGCGGTTGTTTATGACTGCGTTGACGGAGTGAAGACAGAGCCTGTAACGGAAGAGATTTTGGATAAGTATGAGGCATACTACACCCCGTATTTATCAAACGGCCCCGAGGGCGCAAAATCCATCTATGAAATCCCGATTCCGTGGCACATCTGGTCTGAGCCGCGCGTGGAATGTCGCTACGTAAAGGGAGCAGACTATTACAAGCCGCATATGCCCGCTCTTTATCAGTTGTTCTACCGCTGGCACACGCAGGGCAGGCTACGCTTCTATACGGGCATCGTTTATGCACGAGAGGTTAGCTGGCCGAACGTGGACGTTTATTTTACCAAATTTTATCTTGTCTGACGCACAAAGCGCCAAGCCACTTGCTTAAAAAAGCAGGGCTTGGCGCTTTGTGTTTTCAATCAAGGGGTTGGAGGCTCCTCGGGCAGAGGCGCTTCCTCAGCAGGTGCTTCATACACTCTGCCGCCGCTTGCTATGGGGGTTTTGGGTGGAAAACGGAACGTGACCTTGCCATCCTTCTCTAATTGCAGGTGGGCAGAAAAGCTCTTTCCCGTTTTTTGCGAGATGAAATCCTCAATCAAGGGCGTTTGGCCCGTTTCCAAGAGAGATTTCATATCCGAAAGGCTAACGGTGTGGGCAAGAATACGCATTTTCACGCTGAATTTGCAGCCCTCCTTATAGCCGCTGCAACCGTAACCGAAGGAGGTGCGCCTGATTGGCTTATGACAGAGGGGGCAGAGGCCGACCTCTTCGCCCATAAAGCCGATATTGGCCGTTTCGACCTTCTCGGCCTCCGAAAAGACGCGCTTGATTTCCTCGCTTGCCAGGGCAACGCTGTCTGCCACGGTCATCGTGCCGCGGAACACCTTTTTCAAGGCCTTGCCCATTTCACAGGTTTTGTATTTATCCATACCGATTTGCAAATCCTTTAAGGACTCAATAAGGAAGATGCCACCCGGCAGAATGGTATAGACGTCCTTTTTCAGCTCGATATAGCCGCTTTTGCGGGCGTTATCAATAATGCCCGTTCTGGTGGCCTCTGTGCCAAGCTCCACGCCCTCAAACATGGCGCGGTATTCCTCGGCATCGTCCTCGCCCAGCTCGCCGCTTTCTTCCTTTTCCTTTTGGGCGGCCTTTTCCTCCTTGAAGGGATTTTTGAGGTACTGGTTCAAGGTTTCGATGGTGTAATGCTTTGGGGGGCTGGTTTGCTTTTCGGTGGGCGCAAAATTGATTTCCACCTTATCGCCCTCTTCAAGCTTGGGAAGAATTTTATCCTTCTGACCGCCGTCATCGTACTTCGTCCAGCCTGCCTGCAAAATAGAGGTGCCGCGCAAAATGAACTCCTCAAGGTCGCCAACGGCAATTTTCATTTCGGTCTTGGCGGCAATGCAATCCTCTTTGCAGAAAACGGCAACGAAGCGGCGGAACACGGTGGAATACACCTGCTTTTCCTTTTCGGAAAGCGCGTTTGGCGCAGGAATCTTGTGCGTTGGCGTTAAAGCGGAGTGAGATTCGATTTTGCTATCGTCAAAGATGTTCTTACCGCCGCGGAAGGTGACGGGGTAGCCAAGCTTGCCGACCTCCGCAAGAATGCGCCTGACCTTATCCTTTTCCGCCGTTGCCAGATACTCGGGGCTGGTACGGGGATACGTCAGATATCCTGCCTCATACAGCTTTTGCACGATGGCAAGAGACTCACTCATAGACATTTTATATTTTTTACCAAGGACGCTTTGCAGCTTGGAAAGCGAATAGAGCTTGCCGGGAAAGAGGGTTGTTTGCTTGTTTTTGACAGAAACGACATAGGCGCCTGTTTGGTTATAGAGGGCGGCTGTTTCCTCCGCCTTTTTTCTTTCCTCTGCGGAAAATTTCTTTTTGGAGGTTAGCTCCACGACCTCGCCCTTGGTTTTCTCGGCGCTATATAGACTCAAATAGGTTTCGGGCTTGAAATTGCGAATGGCCATATCCCTATCGTAAATGGCGCGCACGATGGGGATAATTACGCGGCCAACGCGAAGCAAGCTTCCCATACGC
>JAZRFK010000028.1:0-2974 GCA_045661325.1 Eubacteriales bacterium
TGGTCTGAGTGACAAGACTTGAACTTGCGGCCTCTACCACCCCAAGGTAGCGCGCTACCAGCTGCGCCACACCCAGAAACCCTTGCTTTTGCAAGCCCGATTATTATAACACAAAGAATTGCTCTTGTCAAGGGTTTATTTTTATTTTTTTCGTTTTTTCTCGTTTTTTTTCAAAAAACGCAGAAGAAGCGTCAAAAGAGAGGGGAAGGACGAGAAAAATGATAGAAAAAATGCGAGAAAAAGAGAAAAAGGAAGGAAAAAAGGAAGGGAAAATGGGCAGAAAAGCAACCCGCGAAAGCGCAAGCAAAAAAAGTATAGCATCGCAAAAAACTTTGGAAGAATTCCTTTGGTTTGTAAAAGCCCTTGACAAGAGCACTACCGTTTGCTAATATTATCGTATAACACAGTTTTTAGGAGGCTATAATGAGGAAATATCTGCTTTCTCCCGAGGGGCATTTTTATAAAGCCAATCTTCATACGCACACCAACGTGTCGGACGGCAGCTTTTCGCCCGAACGGATGAAGGAGGAGTACAAAAAGCGGGGCTATTCTATCGTGGCGTTCACCGATCATCAGATTATGGTGGATCACTCCTACCTTGCGGACGAGGGCTTTTTGCCTTTGATTGGCTGGGAGTTCGACGTATGCGAGGACAAGCCTTGGCGCGAGCATCCGCTGACCTGCCATATTTGCTTTATTGCCTTGGACAATAAAAATCCCAGACAGCACGTGGCAAACGGCACGCGTTACGTGGAAAAGGCCAAGGACTATGCCGCTCACTTCTGCTTTGATCCCGAAAAGGCCAACGTGGCGCACACCTACGGCGGAGAAAGTATTTCCTCCGTGATGCAAAAGGGAAGAGATGCGGGCTTCTTCGTCACCTACAATCATCCGCAGTGGTCGATGGAAACCAGAGAACAGTATATCCATTATCACGGTATGCACGCAATGGAAATATGCAACTGGGGCTGTTATGAGGCGGGCTACGAGGATTATAATCCCATCGTGTACGATGACCTTCTTCGCGCCGGGTGCCGTATTTTCTGCATCGCGGCAGACGATAATCACAACGGGGAATGGGACGGCAACCCCTTCCATGATTCCTTTGGCGGCTTCACGATGATCCGCGCGAAAAACCTTGATTATCGTACCATTACTAAGGCGCTTGAAAATGGCGATTTTTACGCCTCCATGGGCCCTGAAATTTACGAGCTGTATTTGGAGGACGATGCCGTTCATATCAAATGCTCGCCCGCCAAAACGATAGCTCTTCACGGCGGCGTCCGCATTTCTTGGGCAAAGCACGCAAAGGGAGATGAGCTTCTGACCGAAGCAGTATTTCCACTTTACGGCTATGATTTGCGTTATTTCCGTCTTTCCGTTACCGATAAAGAGGGAAAACACGCCAACACCAACGCCTATTTTACCGATACCCTTTAAGTATAAAAGGGGTGAGCCAAATGCGTGATGTTCTTAGCGGAGAATTAAAAAAACATCGTTAAGTGCGAGTATCGCATTTGTCCGGGCAAATGCAGATGGGCTAAGCCCAAACCCATATACAAGCAGAAAAGAGCAAACATGCAAGACGAAAAATCTTGAACGTTTGCTCTTTTTTTGTTCGTGATGTTTTTGCTAACGCAAAAGTGATGTTATGCTACGCATAATGATGCTGCTCGCCGGTTGCTTCGCAAATATAGCCTCGCAGTGATGTTTGCCCACTGGACCAAAGGCACAACGTCATTCACGCAGTGAACATCACAAGGCGAAGCCGTCATCACTTGGCCGTAAGGGCAAACGTTGTTTAGCGTGAATTGTCCGTTAAGGACATCACGCTAAAGGCTCGGCCTTTTGTTATATACCCAAAATATTTCCGTTTGAAACTAAATCGTGCAAAAGTATAAGCTTTTTAATTAAAGAGCAGGCCGAAGGCTCAGTCCTTTTCTGCGCTTTCAGTGTCGAAAAGCGCTTGCATCGGAACCCCCAGCACCTTTGCAACATAGAACACCTCTTTGTCGGTTGCAATACGAAGCTGGCCTTCCAGCTTGGAATAGCTGGTTGGGTTTACATTGCAACCCAAAATTTGAAGGCGCGCAATGAAATCCTTTTGCTTGATTTTTCTTTCCTTGCGAAGCTTTTCAACGTTCCTCCCTATTAAGTTGGAATGTCCATATGACTTTTGCCTTGTTTTCATTGTCAAGCTCCCTTATTTCTCATTTTTTGAAATTATATCTCAAAAAAGTCTTGACAAAATTCCGTAAAAGAATTATAATGAATATAATTCCGAAATGGAATTAAAAAAACAACATGGGAGAGCTATTATGAAAAAAGTTTTGGGTAGGATATTTGGCGCTTTGATTTCCATTATAGGACATTTAGGGCTTTGGTTATCGGTCTTTGGAATAATTGCGGTTATCTTTACGAAGGCGAATGATGTGTATTTTTTTATTGCGCTAATTTTGATGCCTGTTAGTATTGTATCCTTAATAATCGCAAAAATTGGTGATTCAATCGAGGATAGAGTAGCCGGAAACGCGCGTTTGGCTATGAAGCGCGTATTTGCACAAATTATTCGCGTTTTATTGTTCACGGATTTTGGAACTTCCGTTTTTGCCTTGGTTGGGTTGGCTTTGCTTGCTGTGGGGCTTTTTGTTTTGTTTTATACCGGCGACGTGTTCTTCCTTGTGCTTTTCGCTTATTTTATAGTAACCTTCGGTATCTGCTTGGAGAACTGCTACGGATATAAAGGCTATGCCGCAAGACATTGCAAATACTGCCATAAGAACTTGAAGGGGGCTAGTTATAGCTTCCAAGAATATGAGCGTGAATACGTCAAAAACGTTACGAAGAGCAAGATTGAATTTCATTTTTACTGCGCGCATTGCGGAGAAGAAAACCTGCGTTACGAAAAAATGAACACCGACAAAAGAGCGGTAACGAAATACGCAAGAATTATCGTCGGAAAAAGATGATTTTA
>JAZRFK010000029.1:0-19543 GCA_045661325.1 Eubacteriales bacterium
AAAGAAGGTGTTGTTTAAAAATATAATCTGAAAAAAAAAAAAAAAGGCCCCCCCGGGAAAAAGGGAGTCGGCCTGTGTTTTTGCGCCCCAAAAGGCGAAAAACGAGTGAAAATTTACACTCGTTTTCGTTGCTCGAAGAGCAGTAAGCGTGCTCGTTTTTCGTTGGGGGTATCAGCTCCCCGTTGCCAACGGTGCCAGCTTTTCTATGGCGTCCTCATCCAAAATGACCTCTCCGTGCTCCTTTATGTAGGCGGCCTCCAAGGGACCCTTGGCGCGCTTGGCGTACTCCTCAATAAAGCTGAGCGCGGAAAGACGGGAGGAAGGCAAAATGCTCTCCTCTAAGCGTTCCTTGATAAACAGGTAAAAGGCATTGTCAAGGGTGTATGCCGCGCTTTCGTACCGCCTTGGCGCGCGCGAAAGCTTGTCGCACACAAGACAAAGAACATCAAAGTCTTCAAAGGAAAACATACTGACTCTGCCGCGCACGCCGCGCGCGCCTGTTGCTTCCTTTCCCTCGGCGGCCTCCTTCTCCATTTTGGTTACGTAAATCTCGCAGCCTCCCTTCTTGTCGGGATAGGCCTGCACCAAGATGCGATTTTCGGCGGCGTCAAAACCAAGCTTCAGCTTCGCCTCATCTAAAATTTCCCAAAGGGCGCGGCGGGTTTCGACGTTATCGTAATCCAGGCTTTCGCTGGAAAGGGCGTATGCCTGCATATCTCTTTTGTCGAGTATGACCTTTAATTTATCGTCGCTAATGCGTATCATATCCATAAGAGTTTCCTCCTTTATGCTATCAGTATACGCGCGCTCACGCAAAAAAGAAAGGCTGAATTTCAGGAAGCAAAAGAAAAAAACGGCATTTTCATGCCGTTTTTTCATAATTACGGAAGGGAAGGGAGTATTTACTCTATCCTTTCGTGCTATTTAGCCTTCGTTGTGGCTGTTGGAGATGCTGTCGTTAATGGCGGACACATCCATGTCTAGCTCTTCACCCATATCAACGACAGTGGAGGCAACCTCCTTTTTGAAGCAGTTGAGAAGGGAAAGGCCCGCAGCACCCTCGATGGCAGACAGGGCAAGGAATGCGCCCGCGATACTCTTTTTCTTAATGCAGGTAACAATGAAAAGAACGAAGAAGATAACGGACTGTGCCAGCATCGTAACGGCAACGGCAAATTTAGAATTTTTCAGCATGGTAAAATCTCCTTTTCTATGTTAAGCGTTGTTTTTTGCGTTTTCTTTCAAATAGGCGTTGATGAAGCCGTCAAGATCTCCGTCCATCACAGCCCCAACGTCACCCGTTTCATAGCCCGTTCGGGTGTCCTTTACCAAGGTGTAGGGCATAAAGACGTAGCTTCGAATCTGGGAGCCCCATTCAATGTTGTTCTTCACGCCCTGGATGTCCTCAATCCTGTCAAGCTTCTCTCTGGCCTTAATCTCCATCAGCTTGGACTTCAGCATCTTCAAGGCAGTTTCCTTGTTTTGCAGCTGGCTTCTTTCGGTCTGACAGCCAACCACGATGCCCGTGGGAATATGCACGATACGGATAGCCGAGTCGGTCTTGTTGATGTGCTGACCGCCGGCACCGGAGGAGCGGTGCGCCGTAATTTCCAAATCCTCCTCGCGAAGCTCGATGGTATTGTCATCATCGTTAAATTCGGGCATAACCTCAACCGAGGCAAAGGAGGTCTGTCTGCGACCGGAGGCATCAAAGGGAGAAACGCGAACCAAGCGATGCACGCCGTTCTCACTCTTCAAGTAGCCGTAGGCGTGAACACCCTCAACCAAAATCGTAGCGCTCTTAATACCGGCCTCATCACCGTCAAGCCAGTCAAGCAGCTTCACCTTGAAGCCGTGCTGATCGCCCCAACGGCAGTACATACGGTAAAGCATAGAGGCCCAGTCCTGCGCCTCTGTTCCGCCTGCACCGGGATGGAAGGAAAGAATGGCGTTGTTGCGGTCATATTCTCCCGAAAGGAGAATTTCAATGCGCTGGCGCTCCTCTTCCTTGCGGATGTATTCAAGCTCGGCAAGCGCTTCCTCTAAAACGCTGTCATCGTCCTCCTCCAAGGCAAGCTCGGTTAAGGTGATAGCGTCCTCCAAGCGCGCGCAAACGTCATCATATTCGCCTACCGTGTCCTTGTAGGCGGCAAGCTCCTTGGAAATCTTGCTGCTGCGCTCCTGGTTGCTCCAGAAATCCTCGGCGTAGGTCAGCTCCTCAAGCTCCTTGGCCTTGGCGCGCACCTCTTCAATGTGTAAGGAATCCCCGAGCGCAACAAGGGATTCGCGCATATCTATTAAATTGCGTCTTGCTTCTTCTAATGCGATATTCAACGAAAGCTCCGTCCTTTTGGAATTTTTAAACCTGTATTTGCTGCTTTACCGTCAAAAAAGAGGGCAAGGCAATACTTTCTACATATAGTATACAGCAAAAATTCTGTTTTGTAAATACCGATTTGATGAAATTCTATTAAATTGTTGACTTTTTTTCAAAAAAAGAGTATAATAGGAGCATATAAAAACAGACGAAGAAAGGAAAAAAACAAATGAAAGTAACGAAGCAAACCATTATCGGTGATATTCTGGATGCCAACAAGGACGCATCCGTTTATTTCTTGGAAATCGGTATGCATTGCCTGCAATGCCCCTGCTCCCGTGCGGAAACCATTGAGGAGGCCTGCGCGGCTCACGGCACCGATGCCGATGCGTTGGTTGAAAAGCTGAACGCGTTTTTTGGCGAATAAGAGATGAGAAGACACGCGGTGCCGGATGAACGGCTGTGTGCCGCTGCGCGCTTCGTCAGGCAGGGGGCGGTTTTGGCCGATGTCGGTACAGACCATGCCTACCTGCCTGTTTTTCTTTGCGAAAGCGGTAAAATAGAAAAGGCGTACGCAACGGATATCGCCCTTGGGCCCTTGGAGGCGGCGCGCCTACATATTGCGGAAAGCGGCCTTTCGGAGCGCATTTTTCCCGTCTTGACGGACGGGCTTTTGGGGCTGGAGGACAAGGGCATCACGGATGTGACCATCTGCGGTATGGGCGGAGAGCTTATCGCCTCCATCATAGACAAGGCCCCCTTCGTAAAAACGAAAGAGGTTCGCCTCATTTTGCAGCCGATGACGCGGCAGGGAGATTTGCGGTGCTATTTGGCCGAAAACGGCTTTCTTGTCGAGGAAGAGGCGGTTGTTTCCGCCAAGGGCAAATGCTATTTTTGCCTATCGGCGCATTATACGGGCGAAAAACGAAGCCTCTCCCGTATGGAAGCGGAGCTTGGCATTTTGATGCATCAAGAGCCCCCAAATCCCCTTTTTCTTTCCTTCGTTGAAGCAAAGGCTAAGGCACAGAAAAAGAAAATAGAGGGCATAGCGAGCGCCGCCGCCCAAACGGAGCTATCTGAGGAAAGGGCGTACCTGCAAGCCCTTCTCACTTACTTGGAAAGGAATTCCTTCTGATATGAACAGACGAGAGCTATATGCCTGTTTGGAAAAGCAAATGCCCCCCTCCTTGCGCGAGGCGTGGGATAATGACGGCGTTATGTGCGCCGAAAATATGGACAAAGAGGTCTTGCGCGTCCTTTGCACGCTGGACGTCACCGACAAGGTGGTGGACTATGCCGAAAAGGGCGGCTTTGACTTGATTTTGTCGCACCATCCCTTGATTTTTGCCCCCCTTTCCGCCGTGACGGAGGAAAACCCCGTTTCCCGTCGCGTGCTTCGCCTTCTCAAAAGCGATATCGCCGTTTTCTCCTTCCATACGCGATTGGACGCGGTAGACGGCGGCATTAACGATGCTTTGGCCAAGGCCCTGGGGCTCTCCCAAATCGCGCCGCTTTCGGCGGAGTCGCCCATCGGCCGCATTGGCCGCCTCGATGCGCCTCTGCCCTTTGCCGCTCTTTGCGAAAAAATCAAGGCGCTTTCGGGCGCTCCCGCTTTGTCCTGTAAGGCGATAAGCGCCCCCGTCAAAACGCTTGCGATTGTGGGTGGCGAGGGCAAGGATTTCCTTGCCGATGCCGAGAAAAAGGGCGCCGATGTCTTCCTCTCTGGGCGCGTAGGCTATCACGCCATGCTTGACGCGGAAATCGGCGTTATTGAGATGGGCCACTACTTTTCCGAGAGGCAGGCTGCCTCCCTGCTCCAAAATTACGTGGCGCAAGCGGAAAAGGCGATTTTTTCTGAAATTTATACCCCCAATTCCTTGGAAATCTATTGACTTTCCGCTATAAAAAGGTATAATAGAAGAGATATAAATAAATCAAAAAGGCAGGGTATTCCCGCCTATAAAAAGGACGATTGTTATGAAAATCTACGACGAACTCGTGGCTCGCGGCTTAATTGCCCAGGTAACCAACAAAGAAGAAATTGAAAGTATGATTAACGAAGGCAAGGCGACCTTCTATATTGGCTTTGACCCGACGGCAGATTCCTTGCACGTTGGTCACTTTATGGCACTTTGCCTGATGAAGCGCTTGCAGATGGCGGGCAATCGCCCTGTCGTTCTGATTGGCGGCGGCACGGGTCATATCGGAGACCCCTCGGGCCGTACCGATATGCGTTCTATGATGACTACCGAAACCATCAACCACAACTGCGATTGCTTCCGCAAGCAGATGGAGCGCTTTATCGAGTTTGGCGATGACAAGGCCATTATGGTAAACAACGCCGATTGGCTCCTTTCTCTCAACTACGTGGAGCTTCTTCGCGAGGTCGGCGCCTGCTTCTCGGTAAACCGTATGCTCTCTGCCGAGTGCTACCGTCAGAGAATGGAGAAGGGCCTCTCCTTCTTGGAATTTAACTATATGATTATGCAGGCGTATGACTTCTATCACCTGTTCCAGAACTACGGCTGTAATATGCAGTTCGGCGGCGATGACCAGTGGAGCAATATGCTGGCAGGCACCGAGCTTATCCGTCGTAAGCTGGGCAAGGATGCTCACGCCATGACCATCACCCTGCTTCTCAATTCCGAGGGCAAAAAGATGGGTAAAACGGCCTCCGGTGCCGTTTGGCTTGACCCCAATAAAACCTCTCCCTTCGAGTTCTACCAGTATTGGAGAAACGTGGGGGATAGCGACGTTCTCAAATGTATCCGTATGCTCACCTTCTTGCCCTTGGAGGAAATCGAAAAGATGGATTCCTGGGAGGGTAGCCGCTTGAACGAGGCCAAGGACATCTTGGCGTATGAATTGACCAAGCTTGTGCACGGTGAGGCAGAGGCAGAGGCCGCAAGAGCCTCCTCTCGCGCCCTTTTTGGCGGCGGCGCCGAGGGCGATATTCCCACCAAGGAAATTGATAGCACGCTTTTGGTGGACGGCAAGGCCGACATTCTTTCGCTGCTCGTAGCAGCAGAGCTCGTTCCTTCTCGTTCCGAGGCGCGCCGTGCGGTAGAGCAGGGCGGCGTCACGGCAGACGGAGAGAAGGTGGCGGATATTCGCGCCTCCTTTGATGAGGCTACCTTGCGCGGCGGTGTGGTTTTGCGCCGCGGCAAAAAGAATTACAAAAAAATCGTTTTGCAATAATGCATAAACAGGGAGGGTCTATGCCGTACCGTGTTGGGCTTTATACCCTCGGCTGTAAGGTTTCGCAGTACGAAACGGAGGCCGTGGCAGAAGCATTTGCGGAAAAGGGCTTTCTTCGGGCGTCCTTTGACGAGGTTTGTGACGTATACGTTGTCAATACCTGCACCGTAACGGCCGAAAGTGACCGAAAATCCCGTCAAGTCATTCGCCGCGCTATACGCCGAAATCCGCAGGCAGTCGTGATGGTGATGGGCTGCTATTCCCAGCGTGCCGCAGAGTCGCTTTTAAAGATAGAGGGCGTCTCTTACGTTATCGGCACGGAGGGAAAAATGCGCCTGCCCGACAAGGCCCTCGCGCTTTTGGCGCAAAAGGAAAAAGGCGCGCCCTCTGCCGACCTTTTGCCGATGGAAAACGCCCCCTTTGAGCCTATGCGTATCAAGGAGGCGCCGCGCACCCGCGCATACGTAAAAATTGAGGATGGGTGTGAATGCGCCTGTACCTATTGCGCCATTTCTCTTGCCCGAGGCGGTGTGCGATCCAAAAGGGCGGAGGACGTCTTGGATGAAATTGCCTACCTTTCGCAAAACGGCACCAAGGAGGTTGTCCTGACGGGCATCGAAACCTCCTCTTACGGAAGAGATTTCTCCGATTACGGCCTGATAGATTTGCTGGAACGCATCGAAAGGGAAAGCGATATTGCGCGCGTGCGCTTGGGATCTCTTTCTCCCGAATGGCTGAAAAAGGGGGTCATCGACCGCCTTTGTGCGCTCTCTAAAATTACCCCCCATTTCCATATTTCCGTGCAAAGCGGATCCTCGTCGGTGCTTGCGCGTATGAAGCGCCGCTACAATGCCGATATGGCACTCTCCTCGCTGCTTTATCTGCGCGAGAAAATGCCCGAGGTTGAGTTCACCGCCGATATGATGGTGGGCTTTCCCGCAGAAACCGACAAGGAATTTGAAGAATCTCTTGCTTTTTCGCGTCAGGTGGCCTTTCTTTCGATGCACGTTTTTGCCTATTCGCAAAGGGAAGGAACGCCTGCAGCCCTCTATGACGGGCAGATACCCGAGGAGCTGAAGCGCGAGAGAAGCGAAGCGCTCATTTCCTTGGCAAAAGCGCTTTCCGAGGAAAGAAAGCAAAGAAAAATTGAAAAGGGCGCTCCCTTGAGCGTTCTCTTTGAAACCTGCCGCCGTGGCGTCTGGCGCGGTCACTCGGACACCTTTTTTGAGGTGGAGGCACCGTCAGAGCTTGACTTACACGGGCAAATTTGCCTTGTTCAGCCCCTCGCCGTCAAAGAGGGAAGAATTTGGAGCAAATTGATATAACCTCGTATATATTTTCAATGAAGGGATAGATTAAAAGATGGACAACAGACAAAAAACAATGGACAAAATCGTGGCGCTCTGCAAAAACCGCGGTTTTATTTTCCCCGGCTCCGAGATTTACGGTGGCCTTGCGAATTCCTGGGACTACGGCCCCTTGGGCGTGGAGTTCAAGAACAACGTGAAGCGCGCCTGGTGGAAGAAATTTGTGCAGGAATGCCCCTACAACGTAGGACTTGACAGCGCCATTATTATGAATCCGCAGGCTTGGGTGGCCTCGGGTCACGTGGGTGGCTTCTCCGATCCCTTGATGGACTGCAAGCAGTGCAAGGCCCGTCACCGTGCGGACAAGCTGATTGAGGAGTACGCCTTCCAGAACGGAACGAATGATAACCCGGCAGGCTGGAGCTTTGATGAGATGGCCGCCTTTATCAAGGAAAAGGACATCGCTTGTCCCGATTGCGGCGGCAAAACCTTTACCGACATTAAGAAGTTCAATCTGATGTTCAAGACCTTTATCGGTGTTACCGAGGACAATTCGAGCACCGTATATCTGCGTCCCGAAACGGCACAGGGTATTTTCGTGAATTTCCCTGCCGTTCAGCGCGCAACCCGTCGCAAGCTGCCCTTTGGCGTTTGCCAGATTGGTAAATCCTTCCGTAACGAAATCACCCCCGGAAACTTCGTGTTCCGTACCCGTGAGTTTGAGCAGATGGAGCTTGAATTTTTCTGCAAGCCCGGTACCGACCTTGAATGGTTTGCCTTCTGGAAGGATTATTGCCACAAGTTCCTTCTCAACCTCGGTATGAAGGACGAGAACCTTCGTCTTCGCGACCATGATCCTGAGGAGCTTTGCTTCTATTCCAAGGCAACCACCGACTTTGAGTTCCTCTTCCCGTTTGGCTGGGGCGAGCTTTGGGGCGTAGCCGACAGAACGGACTATGACCTTGGCCAGCATAGCGAGCATAGCGGCAAGGATATGACCTATTTTGACCCCGAAACCAACGAGCGCTACACGCCCTACGTTGTCGAGCCCTCCTTGGGTGCTGACCGCGTTGCCCTCGCTTTCCTGGTTGATGCTTATGACGAAGAGGTGCTTGACGCAGAGAAGAATGACGTGCGCGTGGTGCTTCACCTGCATCCTGCTCTGGCGCCCTACAAGGCCGCTATTCTGCCTCTTTCCAAGAAGCTGACCCCCAAGGCCGAGGAGATTTACGCCGAGCTTTCCCGCTACTTTATGATAGACTTTGACGAAACGGGATCTATCGGCAAGCGCTATCGCCGCGAGGACGAAATCGGAACGCCCTACTGCATCACCGTGGACTTCGAGACCGAGAACGATGGCTGCGTCACCGTTCGTGACCGTGATACCATGGAGCAGGTGCGTATCCCCGTTTCCGAGCTGAAGGCTTACATCGAGGAGCATATCGCATACTAAAAAGCATAAAAGAGGCTTCCCAAACGGGAAGCCTCTTTTTTTATCTCATTTTTCATTGCCGTTGCCTTGTCCAAAAGAAGCCCTGCACCAAAGGCGCAGGGCTTCAAGCCTTCTTTAAAGGCTATATCAGCGCTTCTTTTGTGCGATTTCAAGGCAGAGCTTGGCAACCAAATCGTCCACCTTGAAGACGCCGCCCTCGCCCTCCTTGCGGGCGCGAACGGCAACGGTGCCCTCGTCCATTTCATTCTGGCCAACGACCAGCATGTAGGGAACCTTGGAAAGCTGTGCTTCTCTGATGCGGTAGCCGATCTTTTCGTTGCGGCTATCAAGCTCAACGCGAACGCCAACGGCCTCAAGCTTTGCCTTGATCTCGTTTGCGTAGGAGTCAAACTCAGAGGTAATGGGCAGGATAACGGCCTGCGTGGGCGCAAGCCAAAGGGGAAGCGCGCCTGCATACTTTTCAAGAAGCAGAGCAAGCGTTCTTTCGTAGCAGCCCAAGGAGGTACGGTGAATGATATAGGGCGTCTTGGGCTGGTTGTCGGAGTCGGTGTATTCCATGCCGAACTTCTTTGCCAAGAGCATATCAATTTGAATGGTAATGAGGGTGTCCTCCTTACCAAATACATTCTTGATCTGAATATCAAGCTTGGGGCCGTAGAAGGCGGCCTCGTCAATGCCGACCTTGTAATCAATGCCGTTCTCGTCAAGAAGGGTCTTCATAATGCCCTGTGCCTCATTCCATTGCTCAGGCGTGCCCTCGTACTTGTCGCGGCGTTCGGGATCCCACTGGGAGAAGCGGAAGGAGCAGTCCTCCTTCAAGCCCAAAGTGTCAAGCATATACAGGGCCAAATCCAAGCAGCCCTTGAATTCCTCGGCTAACTGCTCGGGGCGCAAAAACAGATGGCCCTCGGAGATGGTGAACTGGCGCACGCGGATAAGACCGTGCATCTCGCCCGAATCTTCGTTGCGGAAGAGGGTAGAGGTTTCGCCCAAACGCATAGGCAGGTCGCGGTAGGAGCGCTTCTTGTTTAAGAACACTTGATACTGGAAGGGGCAGGTCATAGGACGCAGAGCAAAGCATTCCTTGGTCTCGTCTGCGGGGTCACCCAAAACGAACATGCCGTCAAGATAATGATCCCAGTGGCCCGAAATCTTATAAAGCTCGCGCTTTGCCATCAAGGGCGTCTTGGTGAGAAGGTAGCCGCGGCGCTGCTCCTCGTCCTCCACAAAGCGCTGCAACAGCTGAATGGTGCGCGCACCCTTGGGGAGCAAAATGGGAAGGCCTTGGCCGATCACGTCAACGGTGGTGAAATATTCAAGCTCGCGGCCGATTTTGTTGTGGTCGCGCTTCTTGGCTTCCTCTTGGGCCGTCAAATAAGCGTTCAGCTCGTCTTTGGAGGGGAAAGCCGTTCCGTATACTCTTTGAAGCATCTTCTGGGAAGAGTCGCCGTGCCAGTAAGCGCCCGTGCAGGAAAGAAGCTTGAATGCCTTAACAGCGCCCGTAGAGAAGAGGTGAGGGCCTGCACAAAGGTCGGTAAACTCGCCCTGGCGGTAGAAGGAAATTTCTGCATCCTCGGGCAAATTCTCAATCAGCTCGCACTTGTAAGGCTCATCCTTCATAGCGGCAAGGGCATCCTCACGGGAAAGCACGAATCTTTCCAAGCGCAGATTCTCCTTGACGATTTTCTTCATCTCGTCTTCAAGCTGCTTCAAAATTTCGGGCGTGAAGGAAACGGCGGAGTCAAAATCGTAATAGAAGCCGTGGGCAATGGAGGGGCCGATGGTCAGCTTCACGTCAGGATACAGACGCTTGACGGCCTGCGCCAGAATATGAGAGGCGGTGTGATTGAAAACGCGCTCGCCCTCCTCGTCGGCAAAGGTTAAAAGTGCAAGCTCCGCGCCCTCTGTCAAGGGGTGGGAAAGCGCAACAACCTCGCCGTTCACCTTGGCGGCAATCACCTCGCGGGTGATAAGCTCGGCGGCCTTCGCCACGTCGTACACGGTTGCGGGCAGGTCAAAATCAATTTCCTTGCCGTTTTGAAAAACAAAATGTGCCATATTTATTATCCTTTCCTATGAAAAAATCTCAAAAAAACAAAAAGAAGTGAAAATTATTCGGGGTGCAGTGCACGGTTCCACCCGAAAGCTTCACTTCATTGATGTTATGCAATTATACACGGATGGTACCCGCCCTCTCCCCGTGTCACGCTCACAGCCTACGGCGTTGACTCTCTGAAACGGTTTCCGAAAACGGACTTGTTCCGATGGGTTAAGTGTAGCACCTTTTTGCCCGTTTGTCAAGGGCTTTTTGCCGAAATTTATCCCTGCTTGCCAAAATAGGCCTTAATCGCGGCAAAGGATGCATCGCTGATGTCATGCTCGATGCGGCAGGCGTCCTCTGCGGCCGTCCTTTCATCCACCCCGAGCCGAACGAGCATCTGGGTTAAAAGCGTGTGCCGCTCGTACATCTTGAAGGCCAGATCACGCCCTTGGGGCGTTAAGGTGATAAAGCCGTCCTTGTCGATATCAATATAGCCCTCGCCCTTCAAAAGCTTAACCGCGCGCGAAACGCTCGGCTTGGAGAAGCCCATATGCTCGGCAACGTCAAGAGAACGAACGCCGCTTTTCTTTTCCTGCAAAACGAAAATGGTTTCCAAATACATTTCGCCCGATTTTTGTATGCTCATGTTCGCCTCCTGTTTTTATTGTTTTTATCATTATACATCATTTTTCTTTTAAAATCAACCCCTATTTTTTCGGTTCAAAAGCGGGAAAACAAGAAAATTCGTCAAAATATACAAAACGAAAGTTAGCAGCGGCTAACCCTGCATACAATAATTGACAAAATTTAGAAAAAAGCTTTTTTTGCGGGAAGAATGCTTGACAAAATAATGGGAAAGTTGTATAATATTCTTGGTTAGCATATGCTAACTTGTCCTGCTTACAGTATCGCCACGTGTGGCGGAAATGGAGACTATTATGAGATTAACGGAAGCGGAAGTAGGAAAGGAATATGTTATCCTTGCCATCGAAACGGATGACGAGGAGTTGGATGCCTTCCTGTTTTCTCTCGGCTGTTATAGCGGTGAGCCCATCACCGTCATTACGCGCCGCAGAAGCGGATGTGTTGTGTCCCTTAAGGACGCAAGATATAATATTGATAACGATTTGGCAGCGGCCATTCGGGTTTGATTGATGAAGTGAAAAAAACATCGGCACGGGCATATAAATAGGGAAGAGCCCCATGCTGCTTTTATTTTTGCTGTTGGTTAGCCTGTGCTAACCAAGCGCGCGTTAGAAAAAAGGTATGAATTGATACAAATTGAAAGGGAAAACCTATGAGAATTGCTTTGGCAGGCAACCCGAATAGCGGCAAAACAACCATGTTTAACGCCCTGACGGGAAAAAACGAGAAGGTCGGCAACTGGGCCGGCGTTACCGTGGATAAAATGGAATGGCCCATCAAGAAGGCGTATACAGGCGGCAAGGAGCTGATTGCCGTTGACCTTCCCGGTGCCTATTCTATGTCTCCCTTCACCTCGGAGGAGAGCATCACCAGCGCTTATGTCAAGGGCGAGCATCCCGATGCCATTATCAACATTGTGGATGCCTCTAACCTTAGCCGTAGCCTTTTCTTCACCACCCAGCTTTTAGAGCTTGGGGTTCCCGTGGTTGTGGCGCTCAATAAGGTTGACGTCAACGATAAGAAGGGCAACACCATTGATATTGCCGCTCTTTCTGCCAAGCTTGGTTGTCCCGTTGTGGAAACGGTTTCCCGTTCGGGCAAGGGAATGCAAGAGGTGGTAAAGGCCGTCCTTGGCGTTGTTGGCAAGGGGCAGAAGGCTCCTTATACGGAGGGCAAGATTGACCTTTCCGATAAGGAAAGCGTTATCAAGGCAGACAGAGCGCGCTTCGTTTTCGTCAACGGCGTTGTGAAGGAGGTTGAGGTTAGAAAAACCTTGACCAAGACCCGAAACGCGCAGGATAAGGTTGACGATATTTTGACGAACAAATGGCTTGGTATTCCGATTTTTGCCGTTGTGATGTTTCTGGTTTTCCAGATTTCGCAGGCTTGGGTGGGCCCTTGGATTGCCGATGGCATTGTCTTTTCCAACGGCAAAACCCTTCCCGGCCTTGTTCCTCTGATTGAAATGCTCGGTGAATGGGTCGGCGGCTTGCTTGAAAATGCCCATCCTCTTCTCGTCTCCGTTATCGTAGACGGTATCATCGGGGGCGTTGGCGCCGTTGTAGGCTTCTTGCCCTTGGTTATGGTGATGTACTTCCTCATTGCGTTGCTTGAGGATTGCGGCTATATGGCGCGTGCCACGGTGGTGCTTGACCCCATCTTTAAGAAGGTCGGCCTTTCGGGAAAATCCGTAATTCCCTTCGTTATCGGAACAGGCTGCGCCATTCCCGGCGTTATGGCCTGCCGTACCATCCGTAACGAAAGAGAACGCCGCGCCACCGCGATGCTGGCGCCCTTTATGCCTTGCGGTGCCAAGCTTCCCGTTATCGCTCTTTTTGCGGGCGCCTTTTTTGATGATAGCGCCTGGGTGGGAACGATGATGTATTTCGTCGGTATTCTGGTGATTCTGATAGGCGCACTTTTGGTTAACAGAATTACGGGGAACAGGGCGAAAAAGTCCTTCTTTATCATCGAGCTTCCCGAGTATAAGGCGCCGTCCTTCGGTAAGGCCGCCCTTTCTATGTGTCAGCGCGGCTGGGCATACGTCGTTAAGGCAGGAACTGTCATTCTCGTCTGCAATTTTGCAGTACAGCTGATGCTTTCGTTCAACTGGAGCTTCAGACCCGTGGAGGATGCAAGTCAGTCAATTCTTGCCACCGTTGCCACCCCCTTTGCTTACATATTCGCGCCTATCGTTGGCGTTGTTGCTTGGCAGCTTGCCGCCGCCGCTATTACGGGCTTTATCGCCAAGGAGAACGTGGTTGGAACGCTTGCTGTCTGCTTTGTCGGGCTTGAAAACCTCATTGATCCCGAAGAGCTGGCAATGATGGAGGGTGCGGGCGCCGAGGTTGCGGGCATTCTGGCTATCACCAAGGTAGCGGCCCTTGCTTACCTGATGTTTAACCTTTTCTCTCCCCCCTGCTTCGCCGCCATCGGCGCTATGAATGCCGAAATGAAGAGCAGAAAGTGGCTCTGGGCAGGCATTGGGCTTCAGTTCTCCGTGGGCTACTCCCTCGGCTTCCTCGTTTACTTCTTCGGCACGCTCTTTACAGGTGCCGGCTTTGGCCCTCTTTGGATACTCATTGTCGGCTGGGCGGCCATTCTTGCCATTGCCGCTATCTATACGGTCCTTATCTTCAAAGCCAATAAGGCAAATAAGGTCGTGAAGGTAGAATACGCGTTGCGTTAAAAACCGTTCAAACAAAAAGGAGGCTTGTCATGTTACCTGAAATACTGGCTGTTCTTGCATTGGTTTTGGTTGTGGGCGGTGCTATCCTCTACATCGTCAAAGCCAAGAAAAAGGGGCAAAAGTGTATCGGTTGTCCGTATGCCTCCGTTTGCACCGAAAAATCGGCTTGCCATGAGGCCGAGAAGAAGGATTGAGCCTTCTCTGCGCCCTTTTTGCGCTGTTCTTGCTTTCGCAAGAGCAGCGCTTTTTTCTTAAAGCGAAAAAACTTCCGTTTAATTCCGCGTTTTTCTTTACAATCAGAGAAAAATGTGATACAATCGGTGTAGAAAAAAGCGTCGGGAGGCTGTACCGTGGCAAGCAAAAAATATGACTTTTTTATTTCCTATAACAAGCGGGATGCGAAGGTTGCCGCAAGGATGGCGGCCATCATTAAGGGAAGTGGCCTTACTTGCTGGTGGCAGGGAGAGAACAGTCGGCAGGAATATGCGGTTGAAATTCAAAACGGAATAGATAATTCTGCGGCGTTCCTCGTTTTGCTTTCCTCGGGAAGCGCCGAGTCCGAATGGGTGGGAAAGGAAATTCTCCGTGCCATCCGATTGCATTCGCTTCTCGGTTATTCCATTCTTCCCATCGTGGTGGACGAGCTTTCGAATGAGGATTACGCCTATTTTCATCAGATACTCGGCAATTTCAACTGGCTTTTCTTGAAGGATTACGGCAGCGATAAGGACCTTATTTTCGCAATAACGGGGCAGGTCAATATTAAGCTGCGGGAGCGCGGCGCAAACAGCATATATTCCGCCGAGGCCGAGGCAGAGATGGAGCGCTTGAAAAAGCAAAACAACCTGTATAATATGTACGCCAAGGGCGTTCTTGACGGTCTGTTTTCGGAGTTTACCGCGCCTATAGTGATGGATCTCGGCTGCTCGGACGGAGAGAGCATTATGCTGCGTCTTCGCGGCAGAGAGTTTTCTCGCCTTCTCTGCATAGATAAGGAGCAGGGTAAGGTGGCCTCGGCGAAGGAAAAGTTCGGTGCTGACGGGCGGATTGACTTTATGGTGGCCGACATTACCCGCAGGGGCTTCGGTGCAAGCTTAAAAAACTACTTGAAGGAAAACGCCCTTGAAGGCTTTGACATCATTCATATATCCGCCGTTCTTTTGCATATTAAAAATCCCACGGCGGTGCTGAAAGCATTAAGAGGCGCGCTCAAGGCGGGCGGCAAAATTTTTATTCAGGACGAGGACGATGGCTATAACCTTGCCTATCAGGAGGAGGAGCTTTCTCCCTGCTTCTTCAGCGATTGCTTTTATATATGGCGTCATTCCAAGGAATCGGGCGACAGAACCATGGGAAGAAAAATTCCCGCCTTTCTGAAAGCGGCGGGCTTCAACAATATCGAGATGAAGGCCTCGGTTCTCTCCTCGATTGATTTCGGCGGCGAATTTAAGGAGGATTTGTGGGATCTCTATTTTAACCCTGAATATTGGGTTGTAGACAGCCCCGATTATTTTGATAAGAGCGATGCCTTTGAAAAATGTCGCACCTACGCCGCTGAGCACAAAGAGCATAAGGAAAAATATATGCGCGGCGAAATTTTCGTTTCGCTTGGCGTGCCTATCTTTACTGCGGAAAAATAATTGACAAAGCCCCTTCGGCAGAGCGCTTTTTTCTTTACGGAGAATGCGTCTGCCGCAAGGGGCTTTTGTCTCCCACCTTCCTTAGCGATGCGTGGGCAAAGGAGAGGGGATTTTTCGCCCCTTTCTATCTTCAAAAAAATGGCTTTTTATCCTGCTTCTTTGGTATTTTTTTAACGAACTTTTTTTGCGTTTTGCCCTTGCTTTTTGGCGTATTATATGGTATTATATAAAGAGATATGTCCTTGCATTTCGGCGGCGTCTTTTCCGTGCCGAGAGTGAGGAACGGAGAACGAAAGGGAAGGGCTATGGGTAACGGATACGCGGCTTGTCAAAAACGCAAAAAAGCGTCCCCTTTTCTTCGCGCCCTTGCTCTCCTTCTTTCCTCTCTTCTTTTGCTTTCGCTCTTCGCCTGTGCGCCGCAGTATAAAAAAATAAACGGCTATGGGATGGGCAGCTATGCGGCCTTTACCGTGGAAGATGAACGGATTGCTTCGGCTCTCATCGCCGCCTTGGCCGCTTCCGAAAATGAGATTTCTCATCGCGTAAATACGAGCGCCGTTTCGCGCCTCAATCGCGGCGAGGCGGTTTCGCTCTCGGCGGAGCTTTGGTCGCTTTTGTCTTTGGCGGTCGAAATCGGTGAAAAAACGCAGGGGCGATTCTCCGTCCTTTCCTTGAAGGAAACGGCGCTTTGGAATTTTGATGCCGAGTCGCCCGTTCCCCCCTCTGCCGCCGATATAGAAAAGGCGGTAGCGGAAACGGCAGGCGCGCGCATCCTTGCCTTAGATAACGGAACGCATTTGCTTGAGGGCGGCGGCATTGATTTGGGCGCCGTCGGCAAGGGATACGCGACGGACGTTTTGGCGAAGCTCCTTTTGGCTGACGGGCAAAGCGGTATTATCGCCGTTGGCGGCAGTATCGCGGCGGTCGGAGAAAAGAAGGGTGGCTTTAAGATTGGCATTCGCAATCCCTTTTCCGCCTCGCGCGAGGAAATTCTCGGTGTTCTGACGATAGATAACGGCTTTGTTTCCACGTCGGGAAGCTATGAAAAGCGCTTCTCGTACGAGGGCAAGGAGTATCACCATATTTTAGATGCAAAAACGGGGCTTCCCGTGGAAAACGAGCTTGCCTCGGTAACGGTGTTGGCGTCAAGCGGTGCCTTGGCCGATATGCTTTCCACGGCCGCCTTTATTCTTGGCCTTTCGGACGGGCTTTCTCTTTGCGAGGCATACGGCGCCTCTGCCGTTTTCGTTTTGAAGGACGGAAGCGTTTGCGCCTCCGCCTCTCTTTCGGGAAAATTCAGCTTGACGAAGGGCGAGGTGATTTATCAATGAAAAAAAGTCTCCCGCTTTTTCGCAAATGGGATATCGCTTTTCTTCTTGCGCTTTTGCTCTTGGCGCTCCTTCTGCTTTTCGTAGGCAGAAATACGAAAGCGCCCGACACCGTTTTGGTGCTGTATGAGGGAGAGCTACTTGAAGAGGTCTCCCTGCCCGATGTCCCCTTTGAAAAAACGTACGCGCTCCGTGACGGAAGCGTAACGGTTGCCTTTTATCCTGACGGTGCCGCGATTCTCGCCTCCGAATGTCCGAGAAAAACCTGTGTTGAGGGTGAAAAAATTACCCGAGGGGGAAGCGGAAGCCATTGTCTGCCCCTGCGCTTTTCTATCGTTTTGTCGGGAGAAGGAGGGCTTGACGGTGTCACAGGATAAAAAAGGCGCCCTTGCCTCTTTCAAATGGCACAAGGCGCGTATCTTCTGGGCGAAAATGGCCGTGCTATCCGCCCTGATGCTCTCTCTTTCCGCATTAGAGGAGCTCTTTGCTCCCGTTATGCCCTTGGGCACGAAGCCGGGCCTTGCCAATATCCCCGTTATGCTGGTGCTTTCGGAGTATGGCCTTCTTCCTGCTTTGGTGCTTGCGCTCTTCAAGGCAGTTTTTGCCCTTCTCACGCGCGGCGTGCTGGCCTTTTGTATGAGCCTCTTCGGCGGCGTTGCGGCAACCCTTGTTATGTGGCTGCTTCTTCGTTTTGCGAAGGGAAGAGTCGGCCTCGTTGCAGTCAGCGTTGCGGGTGCTCTTTCGCACAATATGGCGCAGCTTTTTGCGTCCGTTTGCTTCCTTGGGCCGTACGCCCTTTATTACGCACCCGTTTTGATTTTGTTCGCCTTACCCACAGGTGCCGTTACCGGCATCATCCTTTATGCCGTCCTCGGCCTTTTGAAAAAAAGCGTCGGTGGGCATAAGGACAAGCCGTAAGGCAAAATACGCTCGTTATGTAAATAAATCTATGCCCCAAATTTTCGCCCTGTTTTCAAGGTGCGAAGCGGAGGAAAAATGAAAGAAACCCAGTTCCCCCAAAAGCCGTATAAAACGGACGGCGGCGTTGCTGTCCCGCATCGTAAGGGCACCAAAGGCGCAGAGTCTGTGGTGATGCCGCCCCCTGCCTTTGTCCGACTGCCTATGCAAATGCACATTGGCGTTCCCTGCACCCCCTGTGTTGCGGTTGGAGACGAGGTATTGGTCGGTCAAAAAATCGGCGATTCGGACGCGCTCTTTTCCGCCCCGGTGCATGCGTCTGTCAGCGGTCGCGTCACTGAAATCAAGGAAATAACCCTTGGCGGCGGTGCGAAAAGTCAGGCCGTCATCATTGCCTCGGACGGTGAAATGAAGGAAATCCCTCATTCTCCCCCCATTGTCGAGACGTACGAGGATTTTGTGCGCGCGGTTCGGGAGTGTGGCCTCGTCGGCCTTGGCGGTGCAGGCTTCCCAACCCATGTGAAGCTTCGCCCTGCCCCCGATAAAAAGATAGACACTCTCATCATCAACGGTGCGGAGTGCGAGCCCTACTTAACCTCGGATAACCGCGAAATTATAGAAAACTCGTGGGATGTGATGAGCGGCGTTTACGTCGTTAAGAAAATGATGAATATTCATCGGGTGCTTATCTGTATCGAAAGCAATAAGCCCCGTGCCATTGAGGTTTTAAGGGAAATTGCCGATTCCTCCGTGGATAAGGACGATGAGGTAAGAGTCCTTGCCCTGCCTGCCCGTTATCCGCAGGGCGCGGAAAAGGTGCTGATAAAGGCGGCAACGGGAAGAGAGGTTCCCGCAGGAAAGCTGCCTGCCGACGTTGGCTGTATCGTGATGAACGTCACCAGTATTTCCGTCCTTGCGCGCTATATCAAAACGGGTATGCCGTTGGTACATAAGCGCTTGACGGTGGACGGTGGCGCGCTTGGCACCAAGCAAAACGTCATCGTTCCTTTGGGTACCTCGGTTGCAGAGGTTCTCCGCTTCTGCGGCGGTCTTTCCGAGAAGGCAGACAAGGTGATGTTCGGCGGCCCGATGATGGGCGTTGCTCTTGCCGACCTTGACGTTCCCGTGCTCAAAAACAATAACGGTATCATTTGTCTTGCGAAGGAAGAAGCAAAAATCCCCCCCACCACCGCCTGCATCCGCTGCGGCCGATGTGTGCACGCCTGTCCGATGCGCCTCTATCCGCTTCGTTTGGAAAGAGCCATCAATCGCAAGGACATCGCGGAAATGGAGCGGCTTGACCTTTTGACTTGTATGGAATGTGGCAGCTGCGCCTTCGTGTGTCCCGCCAAGCGTCCCTTGGTGCAATCCATGCGCTTGGGCAAGGCTTTGCTTCGCGATAAAAAAGCAAAAAAGTAACGTAGCAAAACGCCGCCAATGGCGGCAAAAGGAGCTTTTATGAAATTTTCGGTCGGTTCTTCGCCTCATCTGCGTTCCTCCGTTACCACGGAGCGCATTATGAGAGACGTGCTTATCAGCTTGATTCCGTGCGTTTTGGCTGGGGTCGTGCTGTACGGATTTCGCACGTTGCTCGTGGTGGGCGTTTGCACCCTGCTTTGTATTTTTCTGGAATTTACCTGCCGCTTCATTATGAAGCGTGAGCAGACCGTAGGCGATTTGTCCGCGGCGGTCACGGGTGTTCTTTTGGGCTTGACTCTCCCCGTTTCCGTTCCGATTCCCCTGACCTTTGTCGGTTGCTTTACCGCCATCGTTGTTGTGAAGCAGATGTTCGGCGGCCTTGGCAATAACTTCGTCAACCCTGCCTTAACCGCACGCATTGTGATGCTCGTCTCCTTCCCAACGCAAATGACAGGCTCCACAACGCCCACCTGGGTTGACGCGGTTACAACGGCAACCCCCTTGGAGCCCACCGCGGCCGAAACCTCGCTTTTGGATTTGTTCCTTGGGCGTGTGGGCGGCTGTATCGGCGAAACCTGTAAGCTTGCC
>JAZRFK010000030.1:0-62316 GCA_045661325.1 Eubacteriales bacterium
GAAAGATTATAATTGTTTAAGTATAGCACACTATACTTTGCAAGCAAAGTCGTGTGTTTTTGCAAAGCAAAAAGAAAGACTAACGAACACCTTTCGTTAGTCTTTTATATTGTCTAAAAATCCCTTGTAGGGACTCGGTAACGCGGTGCTTTTTATTTGGAAAATCAAGGGCAAATTACTTTTCGAGGGATTCGCCGTTGAAAATCTTGATGGCATCGGGGTTGATGGTCATCAGAATGCAGTTGCCGTTGACAAGTCTCGACTGGTCAGCGTCCTTCAAGAGCGCCTTTACGTCCTCGTTGCCTGCAAGCGCCTTCTGCAAATCGGCGTTGGAGCCGAACTCCCAAACGATAGCCGTGGAAAACGCCTGGGTAAGACCGCCAATGATGTTGCCAAGAGCGGAGTCATCGTCCTCGGTCTTTACCTGGAAGGTATGCACGGTGTAGTTGATTTCGTAGTTTTCGTATGTGAAGGACGCTTTCTCGGATTCGCCCTTCAGCTCGTAGCCGTTCTTTTCAAAATTTCTTTTGACAGATCCGAAGCTGGAGCAGGAAGCGAGAGCCAGCACGCAAAGCACAAGAGCCATTGCAAGCGCAAGCAGTCTAACGGTTTTTTTCATAGTAAATACCTCCTGAAAATAATATTGCTGTACCTTCAATATAGCATAAAATCTTGCTTTTGTCAACCATTCGGGCAAAAAGGCTTGTTCGCAATCGAAAGATTTTTCTCGTAATTCATAAAAATGATGTCATAGTATAATAAGCAAAAAAGAGCCTTCAGGATTATACGGCTTGCCTCTGCTTAAAAATGCTCTCCCTTTTCAAAGCTATGCAAAAGAAGCAAAGGCCCCAAAAGGTCCAAGCGAAAATCGGCAGGAATGACCCCTGCCCCTGCGGCAGCGGCAAGAAATACAAGGCCTGCTGTGGCAAGACGGCGGAGGAAGAGGCATAAGCCGCTCGTATTCTCACCCTTGCCGATGAAACAAGAAAAAAGCACTTATAGCAAAGAAAAAACGCTCTGCTGTAAGTGCTTTTTATGTATTTTCTAAGTAAACAGTTATTTACTTTTTGGCTTTTTTAGCCTCTTTTTTCAGGGCTTTTGCCTGTGCAAGAGCCGCATCTCTTTCGGCCTTTGCTGCGGCAAGGGCCTTCTTCTTTTCTGCCTTATCCGTATCGGATTTGGCAATGCGGCGCTTGGCCTCCTTATAAAGACGCTTGGCATACAGCGCCTCGTACTCACCGGGCTTCGCCCATTCGCGAACCACGGGGAAGGCGGGCGCGCCTTCAAGCAGGTGGGGATTCTTCAAATACTCCTTCAAGCGCAAGCTGGCAAGCGCAAAATAGCTGCCCGAGCAAATACGCTCGTCCATCACGATGCCAAGCGGCAGGCAACGCTCAAAGGTGACGTTAGATCCGTGTCTGTGCGGCACCTCCTTGGGAACGCCGATGGTGATAATCACGCTCGTGGTGCCGAACTGATAGCAATGGTGGTAAATATGGTTGGTCTTGATGCTGGCAAGATTAGAAACCACGAAGCTGGTATGGAAGGGCGAGGCATCAATAATCGCCTTGGGCAGAATGCCCACGTGGTCCATAAGCTTCAAAAGGCCCACGCCCACGGACAAAATACCGGGGATGCCGAGAAGCTTGGAGATAATCTTATCGGTGGAATTGGTGTCTCCTGCGGCGCGGTTTTCTTCAATATAGGTGTCAAGCTTTTCTTGAACGGTGAAAACGTCATCCTCCAGCTCCAAGTGAATCTTATTCATCGTGCCATCCACCTCGCCGGGCTTCAGAACCACCATGCCCACGGTAAACTCCTTACGGGCATAGCAGCGCTTATTCACGATAAAGCGGTTCAAAAGCGGATACTCGGCGCAAAGGCGCAAATAGGCCGCGATTACCACGCCAAGATGCGTTACGCTTTTGCCCTCCTTGCGTTTTTCGCGAATATAGTCACCGATAGGGTCAACGGGAACGTCCACCTCTATCATGTTCTGCGCGTCATACCGCTTGGCCATAAAATAGGAGGCCACCGTATACATCGGGCTTGCCCCGCGCACGCGTTTTCCGTCTGCTCTCATATCCGTTACTCCTTTACCGTCCTTTTACGCCCCTTGGCAAAGGCCGATTTGGCCCTGACAGGAACGCTTTTTAAGAAAAATTCAGCATTACCCCATCATTATACACGATTATTTCGTTTTTTTCAACCCCCATTTTTTCGGACAATATTTTCCTCTTTTCCCGTTATTTCGTTGATTTTCTTCCAAAAGGAGCGGCTTTCGGCAATTTTCGCCAAAAGCGGAAAAGATTGTGCGTTGCCATCCTTTTCCCCTTATGGTACAATAAGCCCGTTCTGGTAGCCGCGCCCTCGGCCCGGAACAATACAAAAGAAAGGAGCTTTTTATGAAGAAGCTATTCAAAAAAGGGGGAATATTGCTTTGTGCGCTTTTGCTTTCGGCGTCCTTGCTGGCTTTGCCGAGTGCCGCCGCGACAACCGCCATTCCGCTTAAAACAGAAACGGTGAAAAACCTCTCTGTCTCTGCCCATTCCTCCATTCCCGTTTATCACGCCGATACCCGTCTTTCCGTTGACGCAAGGCTGATTTCCTCCACCACCTACGTGCCCCTGCGCGCCTTCTACGAGACCCTCTTGCCCGACGCCGCAGTTACATACGATGCGGCAACGAAAACGGCGCGCGTGGAAGGAAAAAATCTTTCCGTTTCCGCTTCGGTGGGCTCCTCTGTGGTGTATGCCAACGGCAGATGCTTTTATTCCGCCGCGCCCATTGTGATTTTGAGTGACGGACGGCTGTACGTGCCCATTCGCTCGCTTGCCGAAACGCTGTCGCTTGAAACGGTCTGGAACGGGCAAAGCCGCAGCGTTTCGTTAAAGGGAACGCCAAAGGCGCTTAAAAGCGGCGATTCCTTCTACAATCAAGAGGATTTGTATTGGCTTTCCCGCATCATCAGCGCCGAAAGCCGCGGTGAGCCTCTGCTTGGGCAGATTGCCGTAGGCAACGTGGTGCTCAACCGTGTTGCCTCCTCTCAATACCCCTCTACCGTTAAGGGTGTTGTGTTTGACAAAAAGCACGGCGTGCAGTTCTCTCCCGTTTCGGACGGCTCGGTGTATAATCCCCCCACGGCATCGGCCGTGACCGCCGCCAAGATATGCCTTGAAGGCTACACCGTTTCGGAAAAGGTGCTCTTTTTCTTCGCGCCCAAGGTGGTCTCTTCCTCTTGGATTTCCAAGAACCGTCCTTACGCCTTCACCATTGCCAATCACAGATTTTATAACTGACAGTGCCAAGCGGCCGCCCGAGAAAGCTTCTCGGGCGGCTTTTCTCTTTTCCCCGAAAAAAGCCCTTGATTTCACGTTAAAAATATAGTATACTGATGAAGGAGCATCCAATTCCCCCAAAAAGAAAGGATATTAGAAAAATGGTATATCACTTAAACGTTGCGGGCATTGCGCGCGACCTGACCCTTTGCCCTATCGGAGAAAATCTGTATATTGGCGCCTTCGTTCTCTTTGGAGACGTGGAGCTGACCGTAAAATGCGCCGAGGCGCTTGCCGCCATCGCCCCTGAGCATGACGTGATGATCACGGCCGAGTCCAAGGGCATTCCCCTCATTCACGAAATGGCGCGTCAGCTGGGCGAAAACCGTTATATCCTTGCCAGAAAGGCGCCCAAGCTCTATATGAAGAACATTCTCAAATGCGAGGTGCAATCCATCACCACCGAGGCATCCCAGTGCCTGTATCTCGATGGCGAGGACGTGGAATTTATGAAGGACAAGCGCGTTTTGATTGTGGACGACGTGATTTCCACGGGCCAATCCCTGCACGCCTTGGAGCAGCTCGTCAAGCAGGCGGGCGGCGAAATTGTCGGCCGTATGGCCATTCTTGCCGAGGGTGACGCCATTGGCCGCGAGGACATTGCTTACCTTGCGCCCCTTCCCCTCTTTAACAAGGAAGGAAAGCCCCTTTAATTCCCCCCACCTTTGAAAACGGAGTCTTACCAATGAAAAAACGTTTTTTTCGCGCTTTAAGTCTCTTGCTCCTTTTGGTGCTGACCCTCTCTCTTCTTACCGCCTGCTCCCTTGACGGACTTTTTGCCTTTATCGAGGGGGTTAACAGCTCTCTGATGGGCGGCGGCAACCAAGATAACGGCAAAGGCGATGACGATGCGGGCGGCCCTCTCCCTGCGCCCCCCGTTCTTTCGGGAGACGATCTCTACAACAAGGCCTACTATCAAGCCCTGACGGACGAGGAAAAGCGCCTCTATCTCAAGCTTGAAGAGGGCTTTGCCGCTTTAAGCACCTCGGTGGAGGTTGGCGTTGCCTCTGATCAGCACGCCGTCTTTCGCGCCTTCTCGGCCGTTTTGCGTGACAACCCCGCATTTTTCTGGATGAATGGCGGCGCAACCTTATCGGGCCAAACCCTCATCACCACGGAATACACCCTCTCCCCCTACCTTCTGAACGAGGGCAAGTCTCTTGCCGATATGAAGGCAGAGCTTGACGCGGCGGTAACGGCGGTGATAGCCGAGGCCAAGAAAGAGACCACGCTCTATGAGCAAATTCTTTATATACACGATTATTTGGTAAACAACTGTGCCTATGACTCGGAGTCGGTAGACGATATTCTTTCCGCCCAAGGTGCCACCGTGCATCCCAGCTCCACCGCCTACGGCTGTCTTGTCAAGGGCAAGGCCGTCTGCTCGGGCTATGCCGCCGCCTTCTCTATTCTCTTGCAGGAGCTGGGCGTTCCCTGCATCCGCGTGCGCGGAAACAAAATCGGCGGAGAGTCGCACGAATGGAACGCCGTTTACTTTGATGGCGCTTCCTATTACGTTGACGTTACCTGGGATGACCCCGTCACAACGGACGGCTCGGACACCCTCTCCCATCTTTACTTTTTCATCAACGAGGAAGAATTGACCAAAACCCACGCCTTCCGTCAAAACACGGACGCGAACGCCTTAAATGAGGTTATCCCCACCTGCACCGCAACCGAATACGAATATTATCGCTATATGGGCTACTACCTGACAAGCTATTCCCGAACCGCCTTCTTCCCCATAGCACAAAAGCAGAAGAACAACGAAACGGTAACGGCGCGCTTCGGCTCTCTTTCGGCCTTGCAGGCCGCCAAGGCGGATTTGGTGGACAACGGCTATTTACGCAACATTTCCGTTCTTTCCTCGCGACTGAACGGCAAGTCCTTTACCTACGCCGTCAACCAAGAGGCCTTGACCATTACCTTCTATCTCCCCTGATTCTCCTAATCTATGGCAAGAGCCTCTCTCGTCACCCCAAAAGCAAACCACCCAAAATTTACAGAATTTGAGGTAAAAAGCTATGGCAACCTACACGGCTGACACACTCGCGCCTGCGGACTACGCAGGTATCCAAAAGGGAGATATTCTCCTTTTCGGCGCTTACCCCAAGGAAAAGGGGGGCAAAAACGAGCCTATTGAATGGGAAGTTTTAGACGCCAAGGACGGCAAGCTTTTCTTGCTTTCCACCTTGGTTATCGACGCGCACGCCTATGATGACCGCGCCTCTGACTTTTTCTTTAACGAAAGCATCACCTGGGAAGGCTCCGAGCTTCGCGCCTGGCTTCATACGGAGTTTTTCCCCCGTGCCTTTAATGAGGCGGAAAGGGCTCTCCTTGCCCCCACGAGCAACTGTGAAAAAGAAAGCGCCGAGCCCGACAGAGTATTCTGCTTAAGCTACGAGGAGGCGGTAAAGTACAAAAAGACGGCCGCCGCAAAATTCACCGACCTTGCCAAGGACAACGGCGCCGATCCCTATTTCTGGAACTGGAGCACCGAATGGTGGCTCCGCTCCGAGAAGGACAAAACGGATGCGTATTATGTCAGCGCCGAATGGGGCATCAAGGACTCCTCCGACTGGCTGACCTACGGCATTCGTCCTGCCCTTTGGCTTGACCCCAAGGGCGGTCACCCCGAAGCGCTTCCCGAAAAGGTCGCCGCCCGCTTTGAAGACACGGCCACCAGAAAAGAGCGAGAGCTGGCAGAGGAAGCGGCAAGAATGAAGGCAGAGATGGAGGCTGAGAAAGAAGCGGAGCTTGCCTTCCGAGAGGTGGACGAAGCACCCTTGGCGGGCGTTGAGGCCACAGCACTCCCCTTTGACCCCAAGACGCTTCGCGTTGGTGATATTATTTCCTTTGGAAGCTACAAGCAAGGAAGCAACGAACCTTCCATCGAAGGCGACAAGGAGCCCATTGCCTGGAAGGTTTTGGATATACAAGGTAAAAGGGCGCTCCTCATTACGGAGAAGGGCATTGACTGCCGTCCCTATCACAATAAATTGACCGTTATCACCTGGAAGAGCTGTTCTCTTCGCGCTTGGCTGAACAAGGACTTTCTTTCCACCGCCTTCACCGAGGGCGAGGCGGCGCGTATTTTGTCGGGCGAGATTCAAAACGCAGGCACGGCAAGCACCGTTGACAGGATCTTTTGCCTTTCCATGCTCGAAATGCAAAAGTATTTCGGCGGTGACATCGGCGACAAGCGCGGCCACGCCGCGCCAACCGACTACGCCGTAGCGCAGGGCGCCGCCCTGCACGAGGGTAGCGGCACCTGCCAGTGGTGGCTCCGCACCCGAAGCGAGCGCTTTAACGATCACGCGATGATCTTCTACTTCACCTCCGCTCTTTACGGCGGCGACAAGGTGGACTCCCCCGATTACGCCGTGCGCCCTGCCATGTGGATCTCGCTGAAATAAGCCAAACGAAAAAAGGACGAGAAAAATCTCGTCCTTTTTGATTTTCATATAGAATTGCCTCTTCCAAACGGCGTCCTGCTTTATCGCGGTCGCCGTTTGGGGTTCTTTTATCCTTTGCCAGCGCTTTGCTTGGCTCGTTGTCAATCGATTCCTCTTTCAAAGAAGCCCTTTAACGCCACGGGGCTCTTGCCCTGCGCGGGAATTTCACCCAGCAGCACCTTGATAAAGGCGCGGAAGGTTACCTCATCGTGCGAATACGCGTTGACGTAGGTGCGCAAAAAGGGCAGGTCGTACAGCTTATAGGGGTCACCGAAGGAGGTAAAGATAACACGGGGATGGGCAACGCCAACGCCGCGCCAGAAGCACATAATGTTATCCCAGTTGAGACGGTTGGTGCCGCCAAGGTATACCGCAGGGTTGATGCGGCAGTTAAAGAGGATGCAGTCGTAGCCCTTCATATCCTCCTCAAGCTTTCGGTGGTCAATGCCGTAGGCGCTAATCATATCGGCCTGATAGCCCCGCTTTTCAAGCTCCCCGACCAGAATCTTTATGTGATCCATATACTGCGGGAAGCCCATATCGTTGCGGTTGCGCTGGATGTTAATAAGCAGGAATTTCGAGCCCTTGGGGAGCGACAGCGGAATGAGATTCTGGGAGTTGCGGATAACGGTGATGGCCTTGTCGGCAATCTCCTGTGCCACCTCGTTAATATCCCCCGATACCTCAATAGAGGCGGCAATGGCCGCCTGGTCTTCAAAGAGGCGCACCTGCGCCTTCATACGAAGAATGCGCCGCACCGCGTCCTTCAAGCGCTCTATGGTGATTTCGCCGCTTTGTACGGCGCCAAGCAGGTATCCGTAATCGCGCTCCAAGGGGAAGAGCAGCATATCGCCGCCGTTTTTGATAAACTCAATGGAAAGACGGTCGGGAGGACACATGACGCTCGTGCCTACCATGCTCATCGCATCGGAAATCAAGCAGCCCTCAAAGCCAAGCTCACCCTTCAAAAGCCGCGTCATCGTGTTGTAGCTGAGGGTGCCGGGCTTGGGGCCGAGAATGGGGTCAATCTCCTCCTCGTTGGCAGGGAATGCAATGTGGCCCACCATCACGGAGCCCACCTTTTCCTTGAACATTTCTCTGTATACGTAGCCGTAGGTTGCCATCCACTCCTCTTTGGAGAGGGAGTTGATGGTGGTGCAGAAGTGCTGGTTGCGGTCATCCATACCGTCTCCGGGGAAATGCTTGCAGCCCGCCACCATATAGCCGTCTCTCTGCATACCGCGCACGTAAGCGCCTGCCATCTTGACAATTTGCTCGGGCTTATCCGAGATAGCGCGAACGTTGGTAACGGGATTGTCCTTGTTGTAGTTGATGTCCACAATGGGCGCAAAGGACCAATGAACGCCTGCCTTACGGCACTGCTCTGCTGTGATGCGGCCTGCGCGCTCAATCAGCGCCTCATCGTTGGCCGCACCCCAGGACATAGGATAGGGAATGTAGGGCGCATCCTTGATGCAGCAGCCGGGGCCGTACTCAATGTCTGCCGACACGATAACGGGTGCCTTGGCGTACTTGTTGGCAATGGCGGTCACCTCGGCAATGCGCTCGGGGGTGGTATTGCCGCCAAAGAAAACGCCGCCGGGACGGGTGTTGCGGAACTGCTCCTCCAGCACTTCCAACGAGGTGGAGGGGCTGATGTTGTAGTTCAAAAGCTGGCCGCACAAATCCTCAACCGACATAGATTCGAGTATTTTCTCAATCATTTCCGTATGTTCCATATGTATACAAGCCCTTTCTTGCGTTTTGAGACACACCCCTTTGGTATACGGTATGCCTGCATTTGTTTTTTAGCGGAATTTGCGTCACTATACTATGCTTTTATAGATTTTACAGGCTGCTTTCTGCCGAAGCGCCGATTATTTGCCAAGCAAAAAGTCGTACAGCTCCTTGGTATAGGCGCGATTCCAGGAATCGTGGTCAACCCCCGGGTAAACGGTCAAAACGGCATCCTCGTTGCCGTTTCTCTTGACGGCCTCTATCATATCAATGCTGTTTTGCACCGATACCACGCTGTCCTTCTCGCCGTGGAAGGCGCGAATGGGCATTTTCAAAACGCCCGCAGCCCAAGGCATTCCGCCGCCGCAAACGGGGGCAATACGGTGAAAAAGATTGGGATAGCGAAGCGCGGCGCACCAGGTGCCGTAGCCGCCCATAGAAAGACCCGTCAAGGCAATGCGCGTTTCGTCGATGTTGTATCTTTCCACGATTTCCTCAATGAAATCGGCAAGCAGAGGAAGCTCCGCAATCCAAAAGCTGTCCTTCGGGCATTGGGGCGCAACGAGAACAAGCTCATCCGTTACCTCGCCGTTCAAGAGCGGCTTTACACCGTGAACGGTCACGATGGGCAGCTCCTCTAAGCTGTCACCGCGCTCACCCGCACCGTGCAAAAGGACGATAAGAGGAAGCTTCTTTTTGGCGGTATCGCCGTTTACATAAAGCATATAGTTGTAATTTTCTCCGCGAACACCCAGCATATTCATAGTTCTTTTCCTTTCGTTTGTTCCCTTTTTTCTTTTGTTTTTTGTTTTTTTATTTTTTGTTTTTTCGGTTTTTCGTTTGCACCTTGTCCTTATCCGTATAGGACGGCAGGGCGGCTTCGGCGGGCGGATTCTTGCGCCGCTTTCTGCTTGCTTCGGGCAACGGCGGCGCCGTTTCACGCGAAAGAGCCGCAAGGAGCGCCTTAATGGGCCGCCCGTTCACCAAATGGGCAACGGCAAGGGCGGCGGTATAGGACAAAAGTCCGCCAGAGGAGGAGGAAATAAAGCGCAGGGTTGCCTTTTCGAGAATGCGCGAGGCAAACTCCGCACCCTTTTGTAAATTTCGCTTTTCGGCAGAGCTTTCCATATGCGAGGCGCGGCGGCCGTCTGCCGTCATCATACGGTGCATCGCTCCGTAAAGCAATCTTCCGAAGAGCCCTCTTTCCTTCATTTCGGGCAAGGGACTGTCAACGGTAAATTCCGCCGATTTCTCTTCCTTGCGGTGCGGATAGGCAGAAAGAAATTCCTCGCGCGAGATGGCGTTGATTTGCCCCTTTTGATAGGCCTCGGTAAAGGGCGAGGTGGGCGCAAGCTGCTCGCCCGCAACGAAAAAGCGGCACCTTCCCCATTCCTCTATGGCGTTTTTACCAAAAACGAGGGTGTATTCCCCCTCAGGCAACGCAAAGCGCCCCTGCGCCTCATCGTAGACCGCCAAGGCGGAAAGCGGAAAGGAAAGCGAAAGCCTTTTTTCCTCGCCCTTGGCCAAATCTGTCTTTAAAAAGGCCACCAGCGAGCGCGGCGCGCGGTGGATGGCCGAGGCAGGCGGCAAAGCGTATAGCTGCATGACCTCGGCACCATCGACTTCTCCGACGTTGCGAAGCGTATAGCTTGCCGTTACGCTTCCGTTTTCTACCGAAAGAGCAAGCTTGTCTGCCTCAAAGCGCGTGTAGGAAAGGCCGTACCCAAAGGGATAGCGCACCCCCTCGGGATAAAGCGCGTGATACTTATACCCAACGAAAACATCCTCTTTGTAGCATTCGATGGGATATTTGCCAAAGTCCTCGTTACAGGGAACGGCCGCCTCCGTTTTGACGAAGGTTTCGGGCAAGCGCCCCGAGGGGCTTCTCTCGCCAAAGAGCAGGCGCGCGGTCGCCTCACCACCGTTCTGTCCCGGTAAAAACATATGCAAAATACCCGATGCCGCATCGGCAAAGGGAAGCTCCGTGACACCGCCGCCGTATAAAACCACGCCAAGCGGCTTGCCCGTTTTACAAAGCGCGTCTATCAACGAAAGCTGATTTTCGGAAAGGCGCAAATGAGGTCTGTCTGCGCTCTCGCTGTCGGCGCTGTCCGAAAGACCGCAGAAAACGAGAATCTCGTCAACGCTCTTGGCCATAGCGACCGCCTCATCCTCAAGCGCCCCGTCTCTTTCCTCCTCGTCCAAGCGATAGCCGAGCGCGTAGGAATAGCCCGTTTCTCGCTTGTCGTACGCCTCCTTTACCCTTGAAAGCAGGGTTGGCGCCCCCATCGAGCTGCCTGCGCCCTGATAGCGAAGCCGTGTGAAAAGCTCGCCAACCAGCAATCGCCGCTTGCCCTTTTGTAAGGGGAAAAAGCTCTTTTCGTTCTTTAACAAAACCGCGCCGTCAGCCGCAATATCGGCGGCAAGCGCGTGATGCGCCGCCTCGTTTAAGGTGTCAAGCGGCGTAAAATGTCGGTGCGCGCGGTAAACCATCGTCAGAATGCGCCGCGCGGCCTCGTTTAAGGCCGCCGTCACAGACGGCCCCTCGCCTGCCGTATCGCCCGAGCCCGAAGCCGAAGAGGGCTTCTCTCCTTCTTCCTTGACAGCCCTTAAAAGCCTATGGCGGCTGTGCCGATTGTCGCCCGGCATCTCTAAATCCACACCCGACAAAAGCGCGGGGATTCTTTCCCGCATCGCGCCCCAGTCGGTCATCACAACGCCCTCGTAGCCCCAAAGCGCCTTCAAGGTAGAAAGAAGCTCGGTGCTTTCCGAAGCGTAAGCACCGCGAACGCGGTTATAGGCGCTCATCACGGCAAGGGGCGAGGAGCGCGCAAGGACGCCCTCAAAGGCACCGAGATAAACCTCGCGAAGCGCGCGCAGACTCATCACGCTATCGCCGAAAACGCGATAGGTTTCGCTGTTGTTGGCGGCATAATGCTTCAAAACCGCGCCAACGCCCCGCGATTGCAAACCGTTGACCTCTGCCGCCGCCATTTCGGCAGAGAGCAGAACGTCCTCGGAATAGTATTCAAAATTGCGGCCGCAACGGGGCGAGCGCTTGATGTTGAGCCCCGGGCCGAGAAGCAGATGCACCCCCATCGCCCGACATTCATCGGCCAGAGCCTCACCGAGCCGCCGCGCGTTTTCGGGGCGGAAGGAGGCCGCAACCGTAACGGCGGTGGGAAAGACCGTGGCAGGAAGACTGCTGCCCGTGCCGTTATTCTGCTTGCCCACCTGCTTACGCAGGCCGTGCGGCCCGTCTGCCATACGCAAGGCGGGAATCGACAGGCGCGGAATGGGGTTCGTGCACATAAACTCCGTTCCCGTCACCAAGGCAACCTTCTCCTCAACCGTCATAGCAGAAAGGAGAGCCTCTATCGCCCTTTTATCGTCAAGAGAGAGCGCCATATCGGCAAGTGCCGCATCGCCTTCTCTTATCAAGCCGATGGCTTCTTCCATTTTTGCGCGCCCTCCTTTCGTTTCCTTTGGCCATTTCTTTGCCCGTGCCCTTGGGCGTTCCTGTGGCAGTGCCTTCGGGCATTCCTTTGGCGGTGCCTTTGGGCATTCCTTTGCCCGTGCCTTTGGCGGTACCTTTGCCCGTGCCTTTGCCCGTGCCCTCGGGCGTTTCCCGCTTTTCCTTTTTTCCTGCAAGGAAAAGGCCGTTTTTCTTTTCCCCATTTTACCACATTTTTCTTTTTTATGTCAACCTACCGCGCACTTTTTTCTGCCCGCACCGTTAAAATTTTTCCCTTTTCGCTTGCACGGCCGCTAAAATATTGTTACTTTTTTGTGAACTTTTTGCTTTTTCGGCAAGCTGAAACGCAAAGGAGATACGAATTTTTTTGCAAAAAAATGGATTTTATCTCATTTTCTGGCTTTTTATGCGGAAAAATCGTAGATTTAGAGCAGAAAAATTCAAAAAACTGTTGCATTTCCCAAACTTTAATAGTATAATAGCCTTGTATAAATATCCCCAGCGCCCGCGCGCCTCTGCGCGAGAGAGCCTTGCTCCTCAAAGCGCCCCGGAAAGCGGAGCGCCCGAAGGGCGACTGTGGCGCTCTGCCGCAAGAACGCTTGCGGCGAAGCAAGCCTTACGCCAAGCAGGGCTTGCCCGAAAGCAGCCCCCACACTACGTGTGAAGTGAGAACAAACCGAGTATAAATCCTACGCCGAGAAAGGATACACCGTTATGACGTCTGCCGTACAATCCCGCAAAACGACCCTGCGCCTTGTAGCACTTGCGCTGTCCTTGGTCTTTTGCTTCTCTCTCTTTTTGCCTCTTTCCGTAAAGAAGGCCTCCGTTTCCGCCGCGGAAAACGCCGCCAGCTACACCGAAAAATACGTCTCCGTTCTGCTTGACGACTCGGGCTCTATGGACGCGGAAAACCGCTGGGAATACGCCGTTTACGCCATGCAGATGTTAATGGCGCTTCTCAACGAGCAGGATAAGCTTTGGATCACCCCCTTGAACAAGTCCACGATTTCCGTTGACCTTGCCAACCCCAACCGTGACGCCGTTATCAAGGACGTCGTGCAGGACGAGCTGCCCGACTACCCCTCGGGCGGTACCCAGGCCTATCATTACAGCAAGGGCGTGCAAATTTTGCTTGACAACGGTATGAAGAAGGTGGACGGTGCCTCCGAGGACGTTGACCGCGAATACTGGTTCTTCATTCTCTCCGACGGCGCCTTTACCGGCACCAACACGGAAACCCTGGTTGCCAACACGGTTGCCGAGGGCTACGCCAACCTGAACGTTGTGTATTTCAGCGTCGGCGCCGCAGGCGGCGACAGCGACGTGGTGGATTTAACCAACACCCAGAACGCCGTTCTGAAAAATTCCTCCTCCTTCTCGGCCTACAACGTATCCGCAGCGTCGGAAATGCTGTCTGCCGTTGAGGACATTGCCAATCGCATTTCGGGCCGCTATTCCGCAACGGCGGCTGAATATACCGTATCGGGCAAGACGGTTACCGTGGATTTGTCCGTTTGCGGCTTTGCACTCCGCAATCTCTCCGTGATGCTGCAAAACACGGGGGCAACCTTAAAGAGCGCCACCTATAACGGCTCTCCCATGTCGCTCTCGCGCGTGACCAACATCGTGCCGGACGGCACCTTGGGTATGAAAAACGGCTACTCGGCCGTCTTGGCCGCAGAGGCCTTCTTGTCGGGCGGCACGGTGGTCTTGGAATTTACCGAGCCCGTTTCCGACGAGCTGGTGCTTTTGATGGAGCCTGCTCTTCGGGTTGAGCCCATTCTCTATTACGTGGACGCCAAGGGAAGCCTGGTGGAAACCGACTCCCAGTACATAAACAGCCACCTTTCCGCAGGCAGCAAGATTTGCGTGGACTACCGCATCGTTGAGGAGGGCAGTGGCCGCGTGGTTGACCCCTCGGGCGCCTTTGCCGTTGACCAGGTGCGCGTGACCTACGCCGGCGGAAGCTATACCGACAAGGAGCAGTTTTCCTTGAAGGTGGGCAAAAACGAAATCGGTATTCTCGTTTCTATGATGGACGGCGCTTACACGATGCGCCAGACCATTCCCTGCCTGATTGAGACCAACCCCTCCTTCTACCGCGTGGAATCCACGCAAAGAGTTGTCGGCAGCGGCACCTCCAAGAGCATAGAGGCCATCTTCACCGTCTTTGCCAACAACGTGGCCCTTACCCAGTCGGGCTTGGCGAATTATACCTACACCATCACCGCCAAGGACGGAAACGGCACACCCATATCCGTGCAAACGGCAACGCAGGACGGCAAGATTCACGTTCTTTTCCCCTGCGGCAACCAGCCTTACGGCGACTACACCGTTTCGCTGCGAATCGTCTCTCCCGACGGCTACGCAAGAGAGGGCGCCGAGGTGCTTTCTCACTATCCGCAGAGCCTGTCTCTCACGGTAGACAACACCTCTCTTTCCTTGCAGCAGTATCAGCTCTACAACAACGCCGAGGGCTTCTCCTTCTCTCTTTCCGAGGGAAGCGATCCTTTGCCCTTTGACCCCTCTTATCTCTCCTACTCCGTGCGCTTGGGCACGCTTGACGTGACCGCATCCTGCCACGTGTTTGACGGCAAGCTCGTCTTTACCCCCACGGCCGACGTGCTTGACAGCATTCTCGGCAATCCCTCGACCTATCTTTTGACGGCAACCGTCTCCTTGAAGAACAAGCCGAGCGTCAGCGCAACGGCAAACGCTTCCTTTATATTATTAAAGACGGCCTACGAGGTGGAGGCCAAGGAGGCAGGCTCTCCCATTGACCGCTTCCATATTTCGAAAAACGGCGCCTCCGTTTCCTTCACCGTTGTGCGTGACGGCGCACCCATGAGCAAGGAGGCCCTTGAGGCCGCCTTGGCAAGCGGAGAGCTTTCCGTTTCCGCTCCCACCCTTTCGGGCGTTGCCGCGCTCTCGGTCTCTGTTGAAGAGAAAAACGGCGTTGCCCAGGTGGTTTGCCGCCCCGTTGCAACGATGGGCAATTTCGCCTCCTTCTTCGGCTCGATGTTCTTCTCGGCAGGCGACAAGCCCGTTACCCTTTCTGTCGGTGACGTGACCGAAACGGGCGTTTTCCCCGTTCTCGGCTTCAGCCTTATGCTGTTGCTTCAATACTTATTGCGTATCTTTATCATTCTCCTTACGCTTTACGTAATCATTTACGCCATCGCGCTTCTCGTCACCTATAAGAGCGTTCCCCGTCTTGGCAAGAAAACCCTTTTGGCTGTGGAATTCCAGATTGACACCATCAACCGCGTGGTGACGGCAAGCCGCAAGGGCAACCCCATCAAAATCGGAACCAAGCTCTCCGAAAAGGTGATGCTCCAGCGTCTGCTTCCCTGGAAGCTGACCAAGGCGCAAACGCGTCAGGTGACCGTGTTCGGCATCAAATCCATGCTGATTGCAGAGGGAACCTTCGGCGCCGCGTCTTTGGCGCTGATTGCGGGAACCGACCATTTGCAAACTTGGGACTGCTCTGACACCTCCAACGATGACACGCTGACCGAGCTTCCCAATATGCTGATGAAGAGCGCAAGCTTTAACGCAAAATCCCAAAAAACCACCTATTATCTGCGCCACGAATTGACGGGTGACCATACGGACACCACCATTCGTCAGGCACCTCTTGGCAATTTGGCCGCCCCCATTTGCGTCTGCTCGGGTAGCCAGGTGCAAAGACAAGGCGCCTCCATCGTGTGCCGTTTGGTGTTCTTAATCGACTAATTCTATATGCGATACAGTAATACACACACAAATTCAACGAAAGGAAACCGGCAATGAAGAATATTCTTCTCATTGGTATCGGCGGCACAGGCGCCCATACCGCTGAGCTTTTGCAGCGCAAGATAAAAGAATACGGCAAGCAGACCGACAACCGCATTGCCGCTTTGCTTTTTGACACAGACGCCGAGCAGATACTCTCGGCAAGAGGCGGACTGGTGCTTGACGCCACCGATTCCGCTACCGTCGGCACGGTTTGTGACCGACTGGGTCACGGGCGTCTTTCCTCGTGGTTCCCTGTTAAAGACGAGGACGTGCGCTCCGAGGATTTGCACCGCGGCTCTGCCGCCTGGCGCAAAAAGGCGCTTCTCTGCTTGCACAATATGCTCAACGACAAGCGGAGCGCCGAAATTTTCCACAACGAGCTTGAGCGCTTTGCCGCCTTCCCCTTCGCCAAGGGCTACGAGATTTATTTCGTTGCGTCCTTAGCGGGCGGAACGGGCGCGGGTATGCTTTTGCCCCTGGCACTTTACACCAAGCGCTTTTTGACAAAGTTCCACGTCAACAGCGTTCCTCGCCTTTACGCTATGCTCTCCTGCCCCGACATCTATGCGGACAATACGGACGCGGAAAGTGCCTCCCGTTGCTTTGCCAACGCGTACGCCACCCTGCGTGAGCTGAACGCCATCAACCTTGTGGCCTACGGCTACAACGGAAAGACGGCGAGCCGTCGCACCAAGGCCAAGGAGCGCAAGAATGACCCTGCCATTTTCCGCTTGGAATCCCCCAATCCCGAGGAGATTTCGGGCGTGCTGTTTGACGCATCCGAGGAAAAGTTCCAAAAGAGCTCCTCTATGCCCTTCCGCTCGGTATATCTGCTTGACCGCATTGCCGGTGTTCGCACCGTTGCCGAGCACGAGGAAGCCTTGGCAGACGCGCTTTACACCCTGACCTGCACCAAGGCGGAGGGTATGTTCGACCACCTCACCGCAAACGCCGAAACCCAGCGCTCCCTGCAACACGGCGCGGGCGCCGTATACGCCGCGCTTTCCGCCGCCAAGCTCTCCTTCCCCCGCGAGCATATTTTGCGCGTGATGGCAGAGAAAAAGACCGCCGATTTGCAAAAGGAATGGCTTTCCCTCCTTCGCGATACCATTGAGGCGGATAACGGCAAGAACGATTTTTACCACTTATATATACAAGCCTTCCGCGAGGCAGCAGAGGACCCGAACAGTCCCCTTTCCTTCTTGCGTGAGGAATGGCAAGCCAACGCGCCGCAGAGAAGCGGCTCCCAGCGCGCCAAAAAGACCGCCAGCGACCAATATATTCACAGCTTGAAGGAGGCGGCCCGTCGGGCTCTGCCCTCCTACCGTGAAACTGTCGCGGAGCTGACGGAAAAGCTGCCCGACTCTCCGCCCTCCTTCTCGATGCGAAGACGGGCAAAATACACCTTCCTTTCCGTTTATAAAAAGCTACGCAACGCCTTGGCTCTGTACGAGGAAGACTGTCGCGATGAAATTCCCTTCGTGCAAAGGAGTCTTTCCTCCGTTGCCTTTGGCTTTACCTCCAATACCGAGGGCAAGACCCCGATGCTTTCCTCTGTTCTTTTCCGTGACGAAGAGGGCAAGGCAAGGCACCCCTTGGCAGTACCCCTTCGGGTTGCCTGTCTGAAAGAGGAGCTTCTCCGTCTTTTGAAGGACGGTGAAACGGACAAAGCCGTCACCGCCGATGACGAGGAGGAATCCATCTGGCAGCAACTCTACGGTGATGCTATGCCCGCCGCCTCCCGCACGGAGCGCAGAAGCGCTTACGCGCGTTTGACCAAGGGCAAGAGCAGAATAGAAGCCTTCGCTTCGCTTTCCGAAAGCTATTTGAAGGCGCGCACAGACATTATGGCAGACGTTGAGCTTCTCCTTGCCGACTTTGAAGCGGCGTTTTCCGCCGTTTTGGATAAGGCAAGAGACACCCTTTGCCATTGCGTCTACCGCACCACCGAGGCTAAGCTTGACGCCCTTCTTTCCTCCTACCGCCGCCTCTTTACCGAATGGGGCGATGCGGCGCACCGTTATCAAACGGCCACAGAGGACGCCTCCCGTAAAAACGGGGCGCGCAACCGCAACACCCACACCATTCTCGCCTCCCTTGAAGAAAAGGAAGCGCTCTACGAGGAAATTTCCCGTACCACCGCCTTTGAGAACCTGCGCCACAAGGCGCGCCGCGACGAAAAAGCGGGAGAGGCGCTCCTTTCCTTTGCCTTGGAGGATGCAGAGGCCTCCTATTACGACCAGCCGCATCCGAAAAAGCCCGCCGTCTTCTTCCGCGACTTCTTTGCGGAAATGGAGAACGACCATTTCAAGATGCTCGAAGGCAGCGGCTTCGTTGCGGAGCGCCTGCCGACCAATATTCTTTCCGCTTTGGAGGAGGCCACCAAAAGCGAGAACGGAGAGCTTCTCTCCGAGGACGAGCAAAAGGCGGCCATGCGCGTGCGCCTTTCGGAGCTTTTCCACGCGGCAAACCCGCCCCTGCGCTTAAACAACGCGATTTCCGAGGACGCGGTTTGGAAGCCGGGTGAGGCCTCCGTTGTGATGGTTTCGGAAAGAACGGCAGAATACATCGCCTCGCGCGCCGAGTTCTACGGCATTGACCTGCCCGATGACGCGGAGCAGGAGGAAATCCTCCGTCTTGCCGCGGAGCGCTTCGTGAGAGCCTACGTTTCTCCTCTGCCGAGCGTTGCGGTTTCCCCCATTTCCGATGACCTGCTGTACGTAGCAAACGGTAAGACCAACATCGAGCCCGTTCGCATTCGCAATCTGGACGAGATGAGCGAAAACCCCATTTACTACAACGGCTACAAGGAAGTTTTGCGCCGTATGCAGACGCGCGAAAACGACCACTACAACCCCCACCTGCATTTCCTCTCTCACGCAAGAGCGCTTTTGCCCTTCATCAATCCCGAAGCGGCAAGAGAGGAGAACTCTCGCGTGTTGACGGCGTTGCTTTATGCGGTGCTTTCCGGCGAAATCGCCTTGAAGGACGGCAAGGGCTACACCTACCGCGAGGAAAACGGCAAGTTTGCACCGATGACGGACGAAGCGGGTGCCATCATCACGGAAGAAAAGCTGTATTTGCTCATTCCGTGGATGCGCGCACACACGGCCGTTGTGGAGCGCTTGCTCTCTGCTTGGGAAAGCACGGTGGCAGAGGAAAGACAGCTTTCCGCCTCCGTCAGCCCCACCCAGTTCAGCAAGGAGATTTCCAAAAACCGCCTCTTGAAGCTTCTGCGTGACGGTGCCAAGGCCAAAACGCCCTACGGCATTCTGGAATTTGCCTCCGCCATCAAGAGAAGCGAGGAAATCGGCGGCAGCGATTATGACGCGGCCGAGGCCCTTCTCTCCGTTGGCTTCGATATGTTCCTTTACGGCTTTGCGCTTCGCCGCAATCCCGCCGAGGCAACGGACGCCGAGGCAGACCGCTATACAGCGGCCATCGACGCCTTCTGGTCGCCCTTCTCCGACAGCGCGAGAACGGATTTCCCGCCGAATATGCTGGTGAACTGGGTTTGCCGCAACACCGATGTGTTCTGCGACATTGACAGAACCAAGGGCGGCTATCGATACAAACCTTACGCTTTTGAAGCGTAAGCTCCGCCTTACGCCTTTGTGGCATAAAGGCCCGCCTTATGCCTTTGAGGCACAAAGGCCCCCTATGCCTTTAAAGCGTAGAGGTTCACTCTATGCCTTAACGGCGCAAAGGCTCGCCGCATCGGGCGGCGCCCCCAAAAATCGTTTTAAAAAACATAAAATATAAGGAGACTACCCATGCAAAGTAAGAAGAATATTCTGCTTATCGGTGTTGGTGGCACCGGTAGCCAGGCCGCAGACCGCTTCCAAAGAAAGCTGAAGCGTTACGGCAACCAAGAGGGCAACCTCATCACCACCCTCGTTCTCGACTCCGACGAGGAGGATATGTCCAAGCTTGACAAATCTACCGTTTGCATTCCCCTTTCCGACAACGGCAGAATTGGCGACATTTGCGACAGACTCGGCTTTGACGCTTTGGATTGGTTTGACTGCGAGGACGAATCCATTCGTGAGCAGGAAATGTATAAGGGCTGCTCCCAGTGGAGAAAGAAGTCCTTCTTGGCCTTCATCAGCATGATGCAGGATGACCAGAGACGCGGAAAGCTTCACGGCGCATTGGAGCAGATGAAGAAGGCTGCCGCCGGGCAGAATATGGTCTACGAAATTTACGTAGTTTCCTCTATCGCGGGCGGTACGGGCTCCGGATGCTTCATTCCCTTGACCATGTACGTAAAGCGCTATATGCGCGACGTTTTGGGCGTTACCGCAGACGAGGTAACCGCACTTTTGGCCTGCCCCGAAATTTACGAGGGCTGTCAGGAGGGCGAGGAGCAGAGACTCAAGCTGTTTGCCAACGCATACGGTATTCTGCGCGAAATCAACTCCTTCAACCTGGTTACCCACGGCTACAACAAGCCCGAGGAGAAGAACACCCCCGTTTCCTTCCGCCTTGGCTCTCCCAAGGAAAAGTACGTAGAAATCCTGTTTGACGCAGAGGACGAGGCATACTGGAAATCCGAGTACGCCCCCTTCAAGCGTATTTACATGATGGGCCGCGTTCCCTGCCTTGACGTAGCAGGCCACAATCTGATGATGGCCGACACCCTTTACACCCTGCTTTGCACCGCAAACGCAGGCGCCATTGACTCCGCCGTTTCCAACATGGCAGGTCTTTTGGCAGAAGAGGGCAAGGAGAACTCCATTTTCAGCAGCCTTGCAACCGCTGACGTGGTATACCCCACCGATGCTATCCTTGACTACTTCGCAACCTGCAAGGCCGAGGAAGCCTTCGAGGGTGACTGGAGAGTATTGCACAACGCCGTTGAGGCCTTCATCCGCGAGGAAGAGGAAAGAGCCAGAGAGGCTCGCCGCCCCGTTGCACCCATGACCGGCGCCAAGTACGCAGGTCTGATGCTGACGGCCATCGACAACGAGCGCCGCAACCCCACCTCCAACGTCATTGACATTCTCCGCCGCGGCTATTACAAGCAGGTGGAAAATGCCGACGGCAGACCCGAGGACGTTTGCCGTATGGACGACTACTATACCCACTTGACCACCCTTCTGAACGCAGAAATTCCCGACCCTGCCGCTATGGGCATCACTGCCAGCATTGAGGGCGGAACCGTGGTTGAGAAGCTGGGTATGTTCGCAGGCAAGGAAGCCAAGAACGATGCCAAGAACGCCGTTGTTTCCGCAGCCTCCGATTACAGAAAGACCCTTCTTAACTATTTCAACAACTGCTTGGAGGCCCTTCGCACCCGTATGGGCTCCTTGGTGAAGAACATTCTTCCCGTTGAGCTGGACGCCAACGTTCACGCCAGCGAAAAGTTCTCCTTGGTTGAGCATTTGCTGATGCAGAACGGCAGCTTCATTCACCCCGTTTCCGCGATGGCCATCCTTTGCGAATTCAAGAAGAGAGTGGATATGACCCTCTCCAGCTACGAGCCTTGGAAGGAAATCAACGAAACCGAGGTTTACGAGCTTCCCTCGCGCTTCCTTGCCGTTTCTCAGGCACAGGCAGGCACCGACATTCGCCACAGCGTTTACGCTACCCTGACCAACGCACAGAAGCAAAACCGCTTCGTTATCCTGTGCGATGAAAAATCCAAGGACATCTACCTGAGCGCCAAGACGGACGCCACCGCCGACAGCATTTTGCTGCGTAACGACGCCCTGACCTCCTTGAACAAGCTCTACAACGCCGCCAAGGAGCAGCTGCTTTGCGCCGTTCTTGCCAAGGTTTCCGCCAGAGTGGAAAAGCTCATTGAGGAATACCGTAGCTTCTTCAACAAGTTTGACGAGGCCAAGCGTACCCTTGCCGAGCAGAAGCGCAAGGCACTCAACAAGGATTCCGTTTCCAACGAGGCCAGAACCTTCGTTGGCTCCTCTCCCGAGGACAAGAAGCGCGCTTACGAGGAATATTGCAGCATGGGCTCTATGACCGTTGAGGACATCGAGCAGGCCGACAACGCAATGGGTAACGGCATTTTCGACACGGCGTTTGCTTCCGTAAAGAACAGCTTTGCTACCCGTCCCATTCCCACCAGCTCTAACGTGTTCGGCACCTTGATTGCCTCCGTAACCGCCCTCTATCGCAAGCAGATTGAAAGAAAGAACAACGTGCTTGGCAAGAATCCCATTCAGGTTCTTATCGAGCAGTACGCCGACAAGGGTGTCGCTGCTGCCGCCGCCATTCAATCCGCATACAACGGCGCAACGCCCGCCTTCGGCTCTGCCACGGGTGACGCCGCAGGCAACACCTTCTCTGCTATCATGGTTTCCCGCAAGACCGCGGAATACCTCTATGATCACGCCGAGGAGCTGGGCCTCACGCTTACCAACGATGCAGACAGAGATTCTATTCCCACGCTCGTTTCCTGCCTGAATCAGTTTGTTTCCAAGAACGGCCTTCCCATCAGAAGAATGCTTATCAACAGCAATGCTGACGATACCATCATCTCCTTGACCAAGGCGCTTCTCACCATCAACCCCTTGGATATTCCCAAGATTACGGGTGAGTACGCCGAGAAGTACGAGAAGGTTCTCAAGCTGATGGATGCCACCGGCACCGACACCAAGAACCCCCACCTCGGCTTCGATTGGCACAAGCCCGGCAAGCTGGCGAAGCTTGACGTTGAGGACGAGAAGAGCTATGACGTTGCCGTTGCCAAGGCACTGCTCTTCGCTTTGATGAACAACCGCTTGCAGTATCGCAAGGAGGTTCGCGACGCCTTTGCCGTATTCCGTTGCGATGACGAAAAGATCATTTACAACGGTGAAGAGGTTGGCGAAAAGAACATTCACGGTCTGTTCGCTTGGCTCCGTTCCCGCGAAAAGCTGGTTGCCGAATGGGCGCGCGACTTTGACGAGGCTGTCAAGGATCAGCAGGCTGCTCTTGCCCACTACACCGCAGGTGACGCCCAGAGCGTAACCCGCTCCATCACCCTGGCGCCTTACATCGCGATGATGCGCGAGAACCTTTGCGGCAACAAGAAGGGTGAGGCAAAAACTCCCTTCTCTTGCGGCCTTATCACCTTTGCCTTCCGCGTCAGACAGTGCGAGGAAGCCAGAAACGACACCGACCGCAACAATGCCGAGTGCATCCTGAAGGTTGGTTACGATACCTTCCTTTCCTTCTGCCGTGCCAGAACCGCCAACAACGATGAGGCCTTCCTCAACATCTACAAGCAGCAGCTTGATAAGTTCTTGGCAGAGGCACTTCCCAAGGATCCCGACATCCAGAAGAACAGCGATCCGCAGAACTTCTACAGCATTCTGGTATCCTGGATCAACGGTGCAGGCTGCTTCGAGGAGCTTTCCATCAACTACAAGGAAACCACCGAGAAGAAGACCGTCTTCGACCACCGCAGCTATGACCCCAACAACGCAATTTGGGCAAAGCCCGCTAAGGTAGAAGAGCCCGCCCCCAGCGGTAACGACTCCGCCGAGAACAGCACCGAGGAATAATTGCAAAGCCTCCCTGCGCGCCAAACGGCGCGCAGGATAGGGGCTCCCTTCACGGATAGGGGCGCGATGCCATTGCCGCGCCGCGCCCTTTTCTTTTTATTCTCTTTTTTCATTCTTTGATTTTTACACCATCACGCTTGCGTAGAAAGGCTTGGTCCATAGTATGCTGACTTACGTCATCAATACGTCCGAGAACAAAACCTTCGACAGCAACCTTCTCTTTGAGCTTGTCGGCTACCGTCAAATTCAATGGAAGCACTGCTCTCTCTCCCGCATTTCCGAATGTGCCGAGGAGATTTTTAAGGAAGTTGATTCTCGCAGTGTCGCCGAGGCAGACCAGTATCGCGTCGTCGTACTCGTCGATTTTTACGGCTTCCCCTCCTGCAAAAAGACGGAGGACGAGGCTGCCGCCGACATTGTGAATATTTATAAAAAATGCATTCGGCAATATTTAACCCATAATTTGCACGATTACCTCAGCTCCCGCAATATGTCCCCCGCCGATTACGTCATCTATTACATTCAGTACGTAAACAACCGCTCGCAAAGAACGGCAATGGAAAAGGCGCTGGCAGCCAGATTTTTCCTTGGCGCCAAGGAGAAGGACGGCAAGGAGCTTCTTCCCTTAACGGAGGAAATGGAAAAGCTGCCCGTTCTCTGCCGCGAGGGCAACAATCTGGAAAGAGCCATTCTGCTGGATGGCGCGCCCACCTATTCCGCCTTTTATCTTTCCTGCGGCCAGAATAACTGCCTGAAAATTTATACGGCTGACGCCCCTATGACCTTCGAGGCGTTTTACAACCGCTACACCGAGTATATTTCCGCCAACTGCGCGGACAAACAGGAAACGGAGCCTTACGTCACGTTCAGTACCTCTGACGAGCACGCGGCTTATGACGTTCTTTCTATGTCGCTCTTCCTGGTTTGGCGTTACGAGTGCTTGAACGACGAGGGAAGAGACGGCCCCGCAATACAGACCGCCCGTCCCAACCCCAAAAAGCTGCAAGAGGTTTTGCTTACCGCCTTTGGAAACATTCATAAGGCGCAGGAAACCTCCCTGCGTAATGCCTGCTTGTACTATAACCTGGCGCTGCCCGCCGAAAAGGTACGCATTCCCCAAGACACCGAGGAAGAGCTCTCGATGATGCAGCACCAGCTTCACGAGGATATGGAAAAGGGTCTTTCCTTTGACGATTGGTACGTTCGCATTTGTCAATACGCCACCAACGATGAGGATTCCGAAATTCCCAACACGGCCAAATCGGCCATTGCCAAGGCAATGAACAACTATCTCACCGCCAGAGACGCCAAGCGCGACGAGGACGAATCCGAGGAGGATTTGAAGCGCTCGGGTACCTTCATCGCATCAGAAACCGCCTGCCCCTCCGAGCTTGAAAAGAAGCGCCTGTTAGACGCCCAACGGGATAAAATGCGAGTGCTTTTGAACGAAGCCCTCGGCGCAGGCTATCACGCGGGCGACTTTTCCAAGGAAAAGGAAAAGGCAACGGGCATTTATAACGATTACAAGAGAACCCAAGCCTTGATGAAGCGGAGCTTCCTTGGCGACCTCGTTCTTCTTTTCGTCACGCTTTTGGCAATGCTTTTGCCCTATGGCGCCCTGCAGCTTTACCGCGCGCCCTTCTCCGTTCCCTCCCTGATTTGCTACGGCATCGGCGCGGCCATTTTCGGCGGTATTCTGATTTTCTCGCTGCTTTTGCACGTCATTCCCATTATGCGAAAGCTTGACAGACTCAAACGCAAGATGCAAGCGCTGTATGAGGAATGCTGCGCCAAAAACCGCAAGTCCCTGCAACCGCTTTTCAGCCGCTACAAGAGCAAGCTTCTTGCTATTGAGGACATTCGGTACAGCATTCGCCGCATTGAGCGTCTTGACGCCATCAATCGCCGCAAGAACGCCAGAGCCGAGGAGCATCGCGAGCTGCTTGAATCCTTGGAAAACACCATCAGCGGCATTTTGAGCAGTATGCACATTATCACCTCCTTCTCCTCCTCCCAATCGGAGATTGATTTTGACATCGAGAAGGACGTTGCGGACAACAGCATTTATCACGTCTTTTCCGCAAGAAACATTGAAACGCTATTTGAAAGAGGAGGAAATGACTGATGTGGACTGTCCTTAAAATTGTCTTTCTTCTTCTGATTATGCTGCTTCTCTTCTTCCCGGTGCTTCCTATGCCCGTGAAGCTGCGCCGCTTTTCTACCTTTTACGCGCTTCGCTACAAGGCACCCCACCAGAAGAGAAACGCCCCCTTTATCCTTTTGCCGCTTGTGGAGCTTCTGGTATTTGCGCTCTTGGCGCAGGTTCTGGACTCCGTATCAAGCGCGATAAACTCCGTTCCCTTTATTGCCAACCTTTTGAGCAAGCCCTCTGCCGCCGTTAAGTTTGATTTGACGCTGGCTATCAAGGTCGTTCTCGTGAACCTCTTGGTGCTGTACGTTCTCATTATCCTGAAGGCGCTGGTGAAAAAGGCGTTTTTGGATAAGCGCTTCGCCAAGCGTGACGCCGAGAAGGAAAAGCAGCTTGCCGAAGGCAAGGAGGACGAGGTTGAGCATCTGTCCGACAGGATAGGGCGCGCGATTGCCTCTATCTTCTATCAGGGCGAGGAGCTTCGCTACGCGAAAAACTGGGTTGTGCGCGCCGAAAAGACTCTGCAAACCTTTATTTACATCGTAGAGGCTCTGTACGCCGTTGTGTTCCTCGGACTTCTTCTGGCTATGTTCTTCCCCGTTCCGAGCTTCATTTACAGCATTCTTCTCTTCGTAACCGACAAGCTGTATCTCTACCCCTTCATTTCCTTGGTTTTGCTCCAGGAAATCTGCCACACGCTGCACGCCGAGGCAGAAAAGCCGAGTGATGCCGAAAAGCCTGCCGCCATTCGCAAGGTGGAGAAGGAAGAGGAGGAGGCCGCCGCCAATCTGGAGGCGCTTCGCAAGACCCTGTTCCGCCGCTTTGGCAAGGAGCACGCCATTCGCCATTTCAGCCCCCCGCGCCGCGCCAAGATAGCGGAATACGAGTGGACCACCCAGACCTACGATGCCGCCCTTTGCTTTATCCGTGACCGTATGCAAAAGCGCTCGGGTCACGTGGTGCAAAGCTATATGCAGGGCCTTGATTCCCTCTTTAACGATAGGCACCTGTACTTTGGCGCCTCCTTCTATTCGGAGCTTGGCGAATACCTCATCGCTTACACCTACGTGCGACTTTTGTCGGGCGAAAGACAAATTTTTATCGTCCATGACAAGAGCCACGTGGCAACGCTGAAAACCTATATCGGTCGCCGACTGACCGCCTTAACGGGCGCCACCGACGATTGCACCTGGCGTATCCGTGACGCCTCCGAGCGTCTTGACCAGGCGGACGTCCTGATTGCCGTTCCCGAGGATTTTGCCAAGGACAATCTGACCCAGAACAACCCCGCCTTCTTTGAGGAGGCAGGCAACGCCATGTTCTTGGATGCCGACCGCATTCTGAACGCAGACAGCTACCTTTGCACGATGATGGCCTCTCGCTTGCAGAAGGCAAGTGAAGGCAGAATCCGCTTCGTATTCCTGTCTCGCGCCATTATTCAGGGCTTCTCCACCAGCTTGAAAAAGTTTTTCCGCATTCATACCGAGCTTATCGAATGTAACAGCGCATTAGAGCACGAAAACACCACCTTCTACCTCTGGAACAGAGAAACCAAGAACCTGTACGAGAAGAACGGTGTCAGCGGTATGTCCTTGGAGGCCTTGATTGTGGAGGAAGCAACGGGCAAGGGCGTTGATGGCGTGCGCGTCATCACCGATATGCCCCTGAACACCACCGACAAGGATATGTTCAAGCGCCATCGCGTTGAAATCAACGAGATGCACAAGGAAACGCCCAAGGATAGCTATATCATCTGCACCGATGATAAGTGCAATCTGGCGTCGACCCTGTACGCCTTTACCCGCTTCCGCGGTCTGCGTACCTCTAACCTACACATTATCAGCCGCCCGTACCTTCTGCGTGAGTTCTTTATGGACAACGCCGAGGATTACGTGCGCCGCTCGGCCTACTTAAAGCCCCGCGTTACCGAGCACGCGGAAAATCGCCGCCTCGCCCTTCTCAACATCTTCTGTGACGCGACTGCCGACAAGTACGGTATGCCCGTTTCCGAATTTGTGGAAAAGGTGGACGCCGTTATACACGATGCGGGCGACGAGGTGGTTTGTAACGACCTTGCAGACCGCGTGGCATATCTGCTTCAAAACCTGATGCGCCTGTCCGACGGTTCAAGCGGCGCGCCCACGGGTATGCTGAACACGCCTCGCAATGCGTACAGCCTTCGTAAGAAGGAAAACGAAACCGTTTCCTTCCACGATGCGCGCGCTGTGGAGCGCATTACCTTCCACAACATCGAGGAAATCTTCCGCCGCGTGCTGCTCATCAACCGCCGCGTAGAGCTTTGGCTCAACGGCGTTTGCATCGGCACTCTGGAATCCTTCCCCGACCGTATCAGACAGCAGTACGTGCCCGGTCAGAGCTTGATTTTCAACAACTGCGAGTATGAAATCGAGCGCATCTCCGAGGACAACGGCCGCATCTATCTGCGCGGCGAGGTAACCACCTTCCGCAGCTGCTTGGATTCCGTTTTGCTCCGTCGTTATACCGTGCTTTCCGAGCCCTCGCCCTACAACAACGTGGCGGGCGCCTCTACCACCTACACGACAGGAAGCCTGGCAGGCATTTATCTGGAAAAGCAGAAGTGCGCCATTAAGGCAGAAACCTACGGCTACTACAACCTGATGTCCGACAACCAGACGCTCGACTTTATCGCGGGCGTTGAGGGAAATCCCTCCTTGGACGAGGTAACCGTTGCCGCCCACGCCCGTAACTTGAAGGACAGCGTTGCCCTTTCCGTTACCTTGGAGGCCAGGGATATGGAATGCACGGACGAAATGCGTCTTTTGCTTTCTGCCGTCTGCAACGAGTTTATGAAAACGGTATTCCCCGATGCATACCGTTGCATCGCGGTTTGTCCCGTTCTTTCCAAGCCCATTGATCCCGCCTTCGAGCCCGAAAGCTTTGACACGCGCGTCAAGACGCTCTATCCCTATTTCGTCAACGATGCCTTAAAGGCCAAGGACACCTCCATTGAGCTTTTGTTCATCAATGACTGCGAAGCGGATATCGGTGTCATCAATATGCTGTATAGCGGTGAGGCGCGCGTTATCGCCGAGCTGTTCTCGCACGTTTACAGCTACCTGCTCTGGCTCCAAAACAAGCCCACGCTTAACGATGACCGCCGTCACTACATCTATTTCGGTAGCGAAAAGATGCCCTCGGTCTTTGACCTTGCCTCTTGTATTGAGCTTTTGAAGAACTGCCATCTCCGCTTCCGCGAGGGAGCCGAGATCCAGGAAGAAAAGCAGGAAGGCTTCTGCGCCTTCTGTCACGCCCCCCTGGAAAGCGGCAGATATTATCCTTACGGTGCCAACCGCTTTATTTGTGACAACTGTCAGCGCGAGGTTATCGAATCCAAGGAGAACGCAGAGGACGCAATGAAGGCCGCCGTTCAATACTTGAACAAGGCTTACCCCGAGCTTACCCTGCCCCAAGGCATTACCCTTGCCCTGCATCCCGTTCGCGAGCTGCCCGAGGGTCAGGTTATGACCGAGCATTACTCCACCATCAAGGAAGCAGACCGTGTTCTCTCCATCGAGGAGGGACTGCCCTTCGGCAACGCCGTGCTTTGCTGTCTGCGCGCCCTTATCTTCTTCTGGCAGAAGGACAACAACCTGTTCTGTCACTTCTCCGAGGCCCAGCTCTATTACGAGGAAATCGCTTATCTGCGTAACAACGGCGCTCTGGTTTCTGCCGATTACGTGGCCGCCCACCTGCCCGCCAAGGCTCGCGAAAAGTACACCGAGCTTCTCAACGCGGTAGAGGGTGAGCCCAACGAGGCAGGCGAGCGCATGGGAGACGGTAAGTTTGAAACCTCCTTTGCCTTCATTATGGCCCTGATTGACGACATCGACAACCAGGAAATCCCCGAGGGCGAGGACGTTCCCGTTGACCCCGATGACCTTGAGGGTGACGGCTTCCTGTATGACCCTGACCGTACACCGCGCTTCTGGAAGCGCTTCCTGCGTACAGATGCCTCCTCCGACGTGCCCGAGGAATCGGGTGAGGGCGGCTCTGAAAGCGTAGGAACGCCTGCTGCCGCTTCGGGCAAGGCCGCTTCCTCCTTCAAATCGGGCATTGAGCTTATCCCGCACGAGCCCGAGGAGGACAGAAACCCCCGTATCAAGCTTTACAACGAGCTTGCGCGCCGCATTGCCGATTTCAGCAGCGAGCCCGTTACCGCCCATCCCTCCATCTCCAAGGAGGAGGCACTCCGCATCTTCCAATACGTGCGCTATGACTATCCCGAGTTCTTCTGGCTGTCTGCCTGCACCTATTGGGTGGCAACCCCCGTTCGCATTGCGCCCACCTTCCGTTGCCTGAATGCCGATGGCAAGACGGTGAATATGGCGCAGGTGGAAAAATACCGCCGCGAGCTGAGAAAGGGCGCTTTGCCCTTCATCAAGGGAATCACCAAGTCCACCCCCGCGTATGAGGCCCTTCTTACCATTCACCGCCGCTTGATTCTGGCGCTGGATTACGATAAGTCGGTCGACAACAAGGCTCTGCACGAGTCGGTTGTCAAGAACAAGAGCGAGGAGGACACCTTCCGTTCTCTGCATACCGCCCTTGTGAAGCACAAGGTGGTTTGCGTGGGCTACGCCGTTGCGATGCAGTACCTCTTGCAGTCGGTCGGTATCGTCTGCGGCAGCATCACCAGCGAGGGTCACGAATGGAACGTGGTAAAATTAGGCCGCGATTGCTACCATTTGGACGCTACCTGGAACGACCCGTCCACCACCGAGACGGACACGTACAAGAATCTGGTTAAGTATTCCTATTTCTGCCTTACCTCCGAGGAAATTATGAGAGAAACCTCCTCGCACATTCCCGAGGCGGAGCTTTTCGGCATGATTCCTCCCTTCACCTCGGTGAAGCACAACTATTTCCGTGCCACAGGCGCCTTCTTCACCCGTTACGACGAGGAGAAGATGCTCTCGCTCTTTACCGTGGCGCTGGAAAAGGAAAACAACTGTATTGCGTTTAAGTGCAGCTCCAAGGAGGTCTTTGAGGACGTTTACGCCCGCATTTCCTCCCAGAACTTTGCCTTAGTCAGCGAGCTTGTGACAAAAGCCTCGGCGCGCTTCGGCGGCAAGAAAAAGCGTTTCGTGGATAAAGCCTTCGGACGCTTCGCTTGCAGCCGTGACGATGAGCTTTACACCGTTCACATTCTGCTCGGCGCAGGTCAGGCGCTGTAAAAACGAGGCTTGGGGAAGCTCGTATAGCGGGCTTTCCCAAGCAAAATTGCCCAAAGCTGCTCGGCAGCTTTGCCTATACGCTTTGCCGAGCTTGGCATAACCGACCTGTTTGGCAAAGCAAGCAAATCCAACCGCACCACGATTTTCAAACGAAAGAGCCAAGGAAAGCCTTGGCTCTTTTTGTCTTTTCTCTCGCCCTCGGCCGAGCGGCGAAAAAGCGCCTCCTCTGCTTTGCGGCGACACGGGAAAAATCCACAAAAAAATCACATTCCGAACAAGAAAAAACCTCTGTTTAAAGGGGCTTATTCATAATTTATTTATATCTTTGTGATATACTTTATTCTGTATTTGTATGGCCGGGTATACGCTGCACAATTTCCGCGTATACGGCAAGGCCACCTCTGTTTTTAAAAATCAGAAAACCGAAAGAAAGGCTTGGTTTTTTATATGATTCGTGTGGAAAACTTAACGAAGCGGTACGGCAACCATTACGCGCTTTCCGACGTCAGCTTCGAAATCGGCGAGGGAGAAATCGTCGGCCTGCTCGGCCCTAACGGCGCGGGCAAAAGCACCACGATGAACATTCTGACGGGATACCTTTCCGCCACAACGGGCAACGCCTATATCGGCGGCGTCAATATCCTCGACAATCCCACCGAGGCCAAAAAGAAAATCGGCTATCTTCCCGAGCAGCCGCCGCTCTATCCCGAAATGACGGTGAAGGAATACCTCAATTTCGTATACGAGCTTAAGGGCTGCACCCTTCCGCGAGAGCCGCATCTTTCCGAGATTGCACAGGTTGTGAAAATCAAGGATATGTGGGACAGGCTTATCGGCCATTTGTCCAAGGGCTACAAGCAGCGCGTGGGCATTGCCGCGGCCGTGGTTAACGCGCCGGCCGTTCTCATTTTTGACGAGCCTACCGTTGGCCTTGACCCCCAGCAGATCATCGAGGTGCGAAATCTGCTTCGCTCGCTCGGTAAGAAGCACACCATCATTCTCTCCACCCATATTCTGCCCGAGGTGCAGGCGGTTTGCGAGAGAATCATCGTGATACATCGCGGCCAGATTATCGCCAACGAGAAAACCGAGGACATCACCAGAGCCGCCGAAACCTTTGACCGCTTCAGCTTGAAGATTTGCGGCCCCTCCTCGCGCGAAATCAGAAACGCCCTTCTGACCCTTTCCGACGTCAGACAGGTGGACGTTCTGCCTGGCAGAGACGCCGAGAGCTATGCCTTTGCCGTGGAATGTAAAAAGGGAACGGACGTGCGCCGCGCCTTGTTCCGCCTTTGCGTTGAAAAGGACTTCACCCTTATCGGCATCGAGCCGATGGGTACCGACCTTGAGGACGTGTTCGTGCGCCTGATTGACGGCGCCGCCAAAAAGGCCCCCGACGGAAAGAAGAAAAAATCCTAATACGGAAGAGAGATAAAAGCTTATGCTTGCCATTTATAAACGCGAAATGCGCTCCTACTTTACCACCCCTTTGGGCTACGTGTTCTTAGGCGTGTTCTTAGCCGTGTCTGCGGCCGTGTTCTGTGCAAACACCCTCTTTGCTATGTCGAGCGATGTGACGGGCTATTATTCCACGATGATGCAGTGCTATATCATTCTGCTTCCCCTTTTGACGATGAAGCTGTTCAGCGAGGAAAAGAAGCAAAAGACCGAGCAGCTGCTCTTGACTGCCCCCGTTTCCACCTGGGGCATCGTGCTTGGCAAGTTTTTTGCCGCCTACACCGTTTTTGCCTCTGTCACCGTTTTCAGCAGCCTCTATTTTCTGATTATCGGCTTTTACGGTCACGTGAAGGTGCCTCTTTTGCTTGGCAACCTTTTGGCCGTTCTGCTTGTGGGCATGGCGCTTATCGCCATCGGCGTTTTCATTTCCGCCATTACGGAAAACCAGCTTTCTGCCGCTATCGCCACGATGGCAACCCTCTTTGCCCTGACCTTCCTCAGTATGCTTTGCCAGTATATCGCCTACTATCCCCTGCGCTTCGTATTTGAAAGCCTCTCCCTTTTCTATCGCTTCCAATTCTTCACCCAGGGAATTTTTGATTTCGCGGGGTTGTTTTACTACCTCTCCATTTCCGCCGTCTTTCTGTTTTTGACGGTACGGATTTTTGACCGCAGACGCTGGAAGTAAACGAGAAAACGAACAGTTGCCAAAGAGGCAACGGAATGGATGAACCATGAAAAAGGGATTAAACCGCGCAACCGTGCGCCGCGAACGCGAAAACCTCCTGCTTTCCGCCCTGTTCGTCGCGTTGGTTCTGGTTGCCAACTTGATATTTTACGCGCTGAGCACGAGCTTCGGGCTATACACCACGATGGTTGAGCCCGAATACTACACCCTCTCGGGCGTAACGGATGAATATTTTAACAAAGTAAACCCCGACGGTGACGACGTGACGGTCTACTTCTGTATGACCAAGGAGGAGTTAAACGAAAACTTCACCTACGGCCGTATTTACGATACCGTCTCGCAGTTTGCCGAAAGGTATGACTTCTTAACCATCAAGCATTTGGACGTTTACTACGATTATGACAAAATCGAGGCGCTTGGCGCTATGCAGAGAGAGGTTGAGGCGGCAGAGGAGACCGAGCTGACCGTTGGCAAGGCAACCGTTATCTTCGTTTCCGAGGCAACGGGTATTGCCGCATTCCGCAACCTTTCCTCCTTCTACGTATATGACTCGGAAAACACCGAGGACGATGATATGATTTTTATGGGCGAGGAGCTGGTTGCCGGCTGCTGCGCTCTGGTTTTGCAGTCCGAGCGGCCCAAGGCCTACTTCACCGTGGGACACGGAGAAACGCTTGCCAACTCGATGCGTACCGCGTTGTTTCTGGCGGGCTACGACATTGTAGTTGCCGACCTTTCTGCCTACGAAATTGAGGATGACTGCGCGCTTGTCGTCATTTCTGCGCCCATTTATGACTTTGAGGAATATGCCGACTCCTCCATTGTGTCGGAGATTTCGCGCCTTCGCGCCTTTGTGGACGGTGGCGGCGCACTCTGGGTTTTGCGCGACCCCTTTGCTCCCTCCCTGGCAAGACTTGACGCGCTTTGCGCGGAATACGGGCTTTCCGCCCAAAAGGACACCTACTTGAAGGACAACACCGCCTCTCTCAACACCGGCGGCACCACCCTGCTTTTGCAGCCTGCGGAAAGCGCCGCTACGAACAGCTTGCAAAGCATCATCGCGGGCGCAACGGGCGCTCCCCTCTCGGTTGACGCCGCAACGGGACGCTGCTCGGCCATCAATCTGACGGCAAGCCACAAGGCCGTTGCCTTCCCCCTTTTGCAAACCTATGACACCGCGCGCCTGCTTTCCAAGGACGGTGAGCTGATTGCCGAGGGTGAGCCCTTCGTCGCCGCCGCCATTGCCAAGACCCATACAGGCGGAAGCCTCGTGCTGTTTGGCTCGGGCAGCTTCTCCGATGAAATCCTGATGGAGACGGACGGATACGCCAACAAGGACCTTGTCTTTGCTCTTTCAGAGGAAACGTCAGGCATTGTTGCCCCCATCGGCTGCGGCACTATCATTATCAACGCCGAGCCCTTGGAGCATCTGACGCGCGGCGAGTCGGTTTCCTACCTTTTGCTTCTCGCTGTTGCTATTCCCGTTTCTGTTCTCGCGGTCGGCACGGTTATCTATCTGCGCCGTCGGCACCGTTAACACCCCAAAATTTTAGAAAGGCAAGCCTTTTATAATGGAACGATTCAAAGCACTTTGGCACAAAAAGAATATGCGCCGCCTCTTCTTCGGGCTGACGGTGCTGCTTTTGGTCTGCCTTTTTGCGATACAGCCCCTGTTCTCCTATCTGTTGCAGGAGGCAAGCGTCTGGCCCGACTTGACGGAGGAGGGACTTTACACCGCGTCAAACGCGCTGCTTGCCACCCTTTCGGGCTTAAAGCAGGACGTAACCGTCATCTTTTGTGCCGCGCCCGACTATCTGCTCGGCAACGTTGAAACCCGCGCGCCCTATATCACCTGCAAAAAGCTTGCGCGCGAAAACCCCCATATCAAAATTGAAATTCGCGATCTGGTGAGCGACCCCTCTGCCGCAGACGAGTTTAAGGGCTCAAGCGGCGGCAGCGTTGCCTGGAATGACGTAATTTTCACCACGGGCGCCGAATTTCGCCGCATCAACGCCTCGGGCTTCTGGGGAATGGAGGAGGAGCAGCTTGTCAGCTACAACGGCGAATACCGCATCGCCACCGAAATCCTCTCTCTGACTGCCGTTGACGGCGGCTCCTACGTTTACTTTGCCACAGGCCACGGCGAGCGCTTTTACGTTGAGGGCGTGGAAGGAAGCGATCCCTCGCTTTCCGCCTTCTACGAGCTTTTGCGTGAGCTTGGTCTGCGCGTTTCCACCATCAATCTGGACGAGGTGGATGCCGTTCCCGAAAACTGTGCGCTTCTGATTTTCTGCGGCACACAGATGGATTACGATGACTATAACGATAAGGATTACGCCCACGTTTCCTCGATGCAGAAGCTTGACGAGTATCTGGCAAGAGACCGCTCGGTGATGGTTCTGCGAGACGCACACAACACTCCCCTGCCCGCCTTTGACAGCTATCTCGCGGAATGGGGCCTCGCCTTTAACAGCGACAAGGTGTTGGCGCCCGAATCCTCCTTGGCCACCCAAGAGGGAAACAGCGGCAACCACCTGATAGCCACCTACGCGCCCGCCGAGCAGGACTCGCTTTTGGGCTACGGTATGATTGCGGGGCTTTCGGATATGAATATCCCCCCGAAAACCGTTCTTGCCAACTGCGCCTCCATCAATATGACGCGCATAAACAACGAAACCACCCTGGCACCCAACACCGTTCGCGCCGTTTCGGGCGTGTTCTTTGCGGGTGAGGACGCCTATGCCGTTGACGAGAACGGCTTTAAAATCAACAAGGCAGACAGCTCTCTCTATTGGCTGGCCGCGGCGGCAACCGAATGGTATCTCCCCTCGGGCAACACCAACACCTACTACTATTCCTACGTGTTTGCGGCAGGCACCACCGCCTTGATCGAAAACACCTACCTTGCCGATTCCGCGCTCGGCAACCGTGACGCGATGCGCTCGGTGCTTCGCACCATCTCGCGTATTGACGTTTTCGCCTCCTCGGAGCTTGGCGGCTTTGACTTGAACTCGGACACCTACGGCGGCAAGATGCTGCTTGACTCCACGCTTTCCGAGGAAGAATACACCTTCCACTATACCCTTGGCCGTATGCGTAGCTATCCCGGCTTAAAGCCCGCCGCGCGCGTGGCTTGGACGGTTGTTATTGCGCTTCTGCCCTTGGTTGCGGTTCCCTTTGTCGGCTATTTCGTTTGCGCGCGGCGCAAAAACAAATAATTTGCAGATACGCCTGTCACTCCTGACACGGCAAAAGAAAGGATGTTTCGCTCGGCGAAACCCAAGCAAGTATGACAAATCAGAAAAAATCCTGCGGTGCTTTCTTTGGCTCCGTCAGAGACTTCTTCCGTCGCCTGCCAAAGCGGCTACGGCATTTTTGGAGAGGTCTTTCCTCCCGCATGAAAACGGTTGCGGTGATGGCGCTGGCGCTTCTTGTGCTATCGGCCACCCTTTTAACCGTGCTTTTGCTCATTCCCGAGGAAGAAAAAACCTACGCTGACCTCGACTATCTCTTTCCTGCCACCACCCGTGAGTATATTCGCGAGATAGAGCTTCGCCCCAACGGCAAGGGTGCGTATAGCGTGGTGCAGGTTGCCAGCAGCGCAACGAACGCCTCCTCCTTCGTTTTGCAAATAGGTGACGTTTCGTACAGCTGGCTGACGCTGAACCCCGAAACGCTTTCCACCCTGGTGGTTGGCGCAGGGCAGGCTATGACCTACCAAGAGGTAATGACCAAGCCAACCGACCCTTCTGCCTATGAAAGCCAAGAGGAATTTGCGCGCGCCGTGGAAAACTACGAAAAGCGCCTTGTTACCTACGGCTTAAACGAGGACAAGGCTGACCTTTATATCCTTCGCACCGTGACGGGCGAGGAATACAAGGTCTATTACGGCAAGAAGAATCACGCGGGCAGCGGCTACTATATGCGCCTTGACGGCGAGGACACCGTTTACGTTTCGGCCTCTACCTATATGGGCGATTTGCTCGCGGGCTCTCCCGAGCAGTTCGTAATCGGCACCCTTCTCCTTCCCACCTCGGACAATTCCTTGGCGTACGCCTATCCGCGTCGCTTTGAGGTTTCCTCCTTCTTGACCGCCGAGGGCTCTCTCATTGAGGCAGAGGACATTCTCACCCTCACCTGCCGTTTAGCAGACGGAAGCATCGAGCTGCGCTACATTGATTTGGCAAAGGCCGCCTCCTCCACAAAACAGGCCCTTATCGGCAAAACGCTTGGTGACCACTCGGCCGAGGGCATAACGCTGACGGACGCCTTTACGGACAAAAACGGCAAAAAGGGCGCAACGGAAACGGTTACGCTTCTTTCGGTAAACGAGGCAGAGCGCCTTTGGTTCGGTATGCGCTACCTCTTTTCCAACGAGCATGACGCCTCGGACAAATACGGCGCCTACACCTTCTACGCACCCGCCACCATCACCGCCTGCCGCCCCAACAACAGCAGTCTGATGGAGGCCTTGGAAAAGCTTTACGAGCTGTCAGGCAAGGTGGTGCATATCGGTCTTACCGACGAGGTAATCGAACAATACGGTCTTTATCACCAGAAAATTCTCTTTGAATATCCCGTCTTCGGCAAGGACGCCTACACGAAGGACGAAAACGGCAACGCCACAACCATCATCGACCCTGACTATTATCTGACGGGAATGCTTTACGTTTCTGCCGCCAAGGACGGCGTTTGCTACGTTGCCTCTACCCTTTACGATTTCGTGGCGGAAATCGAGGTAACCTCCTTGGCCTTCCTTTACCGCGGACTCTTTGATTTGATTTCCCCCTACCTCTTTGCAGGTGAAATTCTCGACATTTCCGCCGTTGATTTCCTTTGGAATTACGGCGCCACCGAGGGCCTTAACAACGAAAGCTGCCACATAGACGTCGAAACCCATATCGTGACCAACCGCGAGGGCAACGAAAACGAGGAGCTGCTTTCGGCCATTGCCACCTTCAAAGGCGGCAAGCTCTCGCTTGACCTTGATAAATACAACGATTTCTGTACCCTCTTCTATTACCTGCGCTATGCAGGCGAAAACGGCCTCTCCTCCGCCGAAAAGAACGCGTTGAAGCTCTCGCCTGACGCCGCTGTTCTAACCATTTCCTTGACAATGGAGGACGGCACGGTGGTGAGCTATCGCTTCGTTCCCTATGACGATAACAGGATGGCGGTTTTCCTGACCCACGGCACCACCAACACCGAGAGCAACGACTTTTTCGTGTACGCCACCGACGTTAAGGCGTTGGCAACGCAATATCTGCATTTAATGGGGCTTTCTTCACAATAAATGGCAATAATTGCACAAAAAAGATTGCTTTTTCCGCGCACCTATGCTACAATAGTTTTATAATTCGTTATCCATTAACAGAAAGAGAGATATATCCGTATGAAAAAATCCGTTTTGCGTCTTTCCGTATTGGCGCTCTTCGTTTTAGCAGCTATGCTTTTGACCTCCTGCGGCCAGAGCTACTCTAAAATGAACGTTTCCAAATACTGCTTTTTAGACGAGGACGACTACACCGCCTTGGCACCCGAGGTTGACAAGGTCATCATTTCCGATGAGGACACCGCAAGCGCCATTCTCGACTACCGCTTCCAGAACAGAAAAGAGAAGGAAGGCGACTATCCTTATCAGAACCCCGTCCAGCTGTACGACCAGCTTGGTATTCTCTACGAGGCCGTTGACGCTGACGGCAACGTGGTAGAGTCCAACATGGCTTGGAACCGCTCCGCCTCCGCCTCCGCAGAATACTCCCTTCCCTCCGGCACCCTTCTGTATCTGGGCTACCAGAAACACGTCGAGGGCTCTCTGCTTGCCTTCTTGGCAGACAAGTTCTTGACGGACGGCATCAAGGCCTATGACCACAAGGTTGACGGCAAGGTGCAGACCAAGAGCGAGGACGGCAAAATTTCCGGCGCAATGAACATTGACAAGACCTCCGTTGTATACGTTGGCTACACCTCCGATTTGACGGGCAAGAGCAAGGACTTCATTATGCTCGACCTGACCGAGTTTGACCCTGAAAACGTTAAGGGCGACTCCTTTGAGGAAGCGCTGGCCCTCGGTCTTTTGCAGCTGTATGCAGATGACGAGAGCGCAACCAAGCTCACCGTTGACTCCAAGGCCGCCAAGATTATTTACGTAAACCAGGAAAAGACCGACGGCTCTAACTGCCTTGCTTACCCCTACACCGATGATGCAGGTAACACGGTTGCCTTCACCATCAACGCCACGGTATACGGCGCTTGGCAGCTGGATCAGCTGGGCTACAACGCCACCGTTTTTGAGACCGACTTCACCTATCCCGAGGATGCCGAGGGTACCTACGTAAAGGGCGAGGAGTCCGTTGACAAGAAGAACGTTGACGTAACCGTTAAGGTATACGTTCTTGGCGCTGCTGACTACACCTATCCCGAATATGATGACACCTTCATCACCGAGACGATGAAGTTCGCCTCTGCCGACGGCAAAACGGGCGATGATCTCAAAGCCGAGTACGAGGCATTCGTTAAGAGCGATTTGCAGTCCAAGGAGAACGACAAGGCTGCTAAGGCCGCAACCGCCATTATCTTCGACACCTTTATGAAGGGTCTCACCGACGAGAACTTCAAGCTTCCCGGTGCCAAGGTAAGAGCCTACGTGCGCGAGACCAAGGACAACCTGCGCTATCTCTATGACTCCTACTCCTTCACGTACAGCAGCAAGACCTACTATTACAGAACCCTCTTCAAATCCTTTGAGGAATTTGCTGTAAAGTACGCCTTCTTCACCACCGCAACGGGTGTAGCAGCAAGCGGCAGCTCTTATCTGGAAGAGAACAGCACGTATAGCCTTTACACCATCTACGGCGGCAGCTTTGACAACTACGCTATCTCCCGCTCTGCCTTCAAGAGTGAGTCCACCGCAGGCTACACGATGAAGAACGTAAGCGAGGAGCTGACCCGTCAGGGACAGGAGCTCGTTAAGAAGGAGCTTGCGCTTCGCCGCGTAGCAGAGCTGCTGGGTATCTCCATCACCACCGAGGAGTTCAACACCTACGTAGAGAAGCTCTACAACCAGGAAATCAAGACCGAGAGCGACAAGAAGGCTATGCCTCTTGCCTACTATATCGAATACTACGGCCGCGACAATTTGGAGGGCGCTTTGCTCAAAACCAAGGTTGAAGCCAAGCTCTTCGAGCTGAACAAGGACACCGTTGTTTACAACGAAATCGACTCCAAGGGTAACGACCTTACCCCCGACCCCACCAATTAACGACAGCAAGAAAAACGCCTGCCCCCTCCCCTTAACTCTATTGGGGACAGGCGCTTTTTCCATCAAATGAAATAAGGAAAACCCTTGTATGAAGCAAGTAACCGTATATACGGACGGAGCCTGCCGCGGCAATCCCGGAAGGGGCGGCTGGGGCGTTGTTCTGGTTTATAACGGGCAGGAAAAGGTTTTGTCGGGCGGCGAACGCCAAACGACCAACAACCGTATGGAGCTTTCCGCCGCCATCGCGGGCCTTTCCGCGTTGAAGGAGCCCTGCCTTGTTGATTTGTATTCCGACTCCAAGTATCTCGTGGACGCCGTTACGCTCGGCTGGTTAGAGGGCTGGCGCCGTCGGGGCTGGAAAAGAGGCCGCAACGAGCCCGTTCTGAATCCTGACCTTTGGGAAGCGCTATACGCGCTCTTATCCATACACAAGGTAACGTTCCATTGGGTGAAGGGGCATGACGGACACGCCTACAACGAACGGTGTGACGCCTTGGCAACCGCCTTCGCCGATTCCTTCTTGGAGGAGGAATAATCCTCCCTTCTCTCTATTTTCGTCTATTCCGCTTGCACCTTGCAAGAAAGAACATGAAAGGGTATGAAGCATACCTATGAAAAAGAAAAACAAAAAGCTGACACCCAAACAGCAAAAGGCGCAGGACAGAAAGCTGCGTAGCCAGTACGCAAACAAGCCTGCCGCCGTTTTGGCCGCCCCCAAAAGACCCCCGATGCCCACCGAAAAGAAGTGGCTGCTCGGCCTTATCGCGCTTGTTATCGTTTTGGCCGTTGTCACCGCAACCCTTTGCGGCGTTGCCCTTCACCGCACCCTTTCCGTGCCCAAGCACGCATCCCTGCTTGACACTATTAAGCTTTCCGACTACTTAACCGTTGCCAAGAGCAACTACACGGGCCAAACCACCACCGTTAACTATGACGCCGTTTACTCGGACGAGGACTTTGCGGCAGACAAGAAGACCATTCTCTTCAACAACCGCAAGCTCCTTGCCGCTACCCAAGAGGACGTTGTGCTCGGCGTTGGCGATACCGTTTATCTCTATATTCTTGACGCATCCCAAGAGGGCTCTCCCGTAGCAACGGGTGCCTTTGCCGCCTATAACTACGCCAATATGCTTTCCGTCACCATCGGTGCTGACCACGGCTTTGGCGAGTCCTTGGACGCCGCCCTGCTTGGCCTCAACCCCAAGGACACCGTGCGTAACACCAGCTCCTCCGCTGCCTTGGCGGCAGATAGCGTTATCTCCCTGACCTACGAAATGTTCGTTGCCTCCAAATACAACGAGTCGACCGACACGTACACCTGGAAGACCACCGCTTACAAATCCGCCTCGAACGCGCGCGTTGATATGCAGACCCTGACTGACGCCTTCCGCGAGGGACTTCTGACTGCCGTTGAGAACGGCGCCGTTGGCGAAAAGGTTTCCTTCATTTTGAAGGACTATGACCACGACGGCAAGAGCACCACCGCGAACGTTGCCGTTCGTATTGATGCCTGCGTCAACTTCATCGTGTTAGACGAGCAAACCACCACCATCACCTTCACCCCTGCCGAAAACGCCTTTGCAAGCCAGCCCTACGCCGCACTTTGCACCGCACTTTACGGCAAGGAAACCAAGTTTACGGTCATTCTCCAATGGGCAGACGACTACGAGATGCCCACCTTCAACGCCGAATTTATCAAGGAAACGCTCGGCTTTGAAACGAATGAGACGACGGACGAGGCCGTTATTGCCGCCTATCGCGCAAAGCTTGCCGAAAGCCTTGCACAGCAGGCGGAGCAGAACAAAATCTCTGCCATCTACGGCCAGATTCTGAACGCCATTCAGAACAACTTTAAGAACATTCCCGACGAGCTTTACTCCGAGGAATATTACAAGGTTTATACCGAGCTTCAGCTGCAATATTCGCTTTACGGCTCTGCCTCTTACAGCGACATCAATTCCTTCGCCGCCGCGTATTCCTACTATCAGATTGGTCAGCAGGTTTCCTCCGCAGAGGATTACTGCATGATGATGGCAGAAATGCAGGCCATGAAGGAGCTTCTCACCTACACCATCTTCTATGCCGAGGGCATGAAGGTGACGGACGAGGCGCTGGCGGAAGCAAGAGAAAAATGCCTTTCCGATATGATTGAAAGAGCGGGTGACCCCGAGCTTTATAACGAGGCCTATTTCATTGCCCTTTACGGTGATGAGACCATCTGGCAGATGGCGCGCCGCGAGTACGCTATTCCCGCGCTTGTTGACGCATTCCTCTTGGCCAACAACACCGTAAACGTTAAGACGGCCGAATAATTCTGAAAGGCGGCGAGCGCAATATGCGCTTGAAGCCCGAAAACAGATTTTTAAGCCTTTATAAGAAAGGATTCCTCATATATGAATAACAACCCGATTCTTCCCAACGAAAACGAGACGGTGGCCGAGCCCACCTTCTTGCAGAAATATCAGAAGCAGGCCGTGGTTGCGGGAATTGCACTTTTGCTTCTTATCGGCCTCATCCTCTCTATCGTTTGGCTGGTAAACGCCACCAACGTCACCTACGGTGAATACACCGAGGCCCCCTTCTTTGATTACGAAAGCACAAACCCCACCGACTATATGCCCGACTTTTCTCTTGGCAAGTTCCAAGGGCTGACTATCGGCGGCAAGGGCGAGAAGATTGACGTTGTGGTGGACGAGGATTACGTCACCGATTACATCAACGCCAACATTCTGCTGGCACAAAAGAAGGCCACCAACAAGGGTCTTGCGATGCGCTCCGTTGCCATTGACTATGCTGACCTTGTAAGCCTCTACGTGCTTGATTTGACCAAGAACGGCGAGAGAATTTTGGCCGACGAGTTCGGACAGACCTATTCCCCCGTTTCCCTGACGGTCGGCGCTCTTTACTACGGCAAGGATTTTGATGATAAAATCCAGGGCCTCGTTCCCGTTAACACCCACTTGGAAATGATATATAGCGGCACCTTTGACGGCACCTCTACCCTTTCCGTCACCTACACCGCTACTATCAAGGACGAGGAAAAGCCCACCGTTTCGCTCAGCGGCGCGCGCCTTGAGCTTCCCGCGCTTGACGCAAGCTTCCGCGATGCCATTCTCGCCGCCTCCACCACCATCGGCAAGCAATTTGAGTTTGATTTTGTCGAGGACATTGATAAGGACGGAGAGGACGAGGAGGTTCATTACGTGATGACGGTTAACGCCATTGCGGACGAAAAAGCCACCTCTATCACCTTCACCTTCCCGAGCGATTATTTCTCCTCCAATCTCGGTGAAGAATACACCGCCCTCAACGGACAAGAGGTAACCATGCGCGTGGTATTGAGCTACGCTGTGGCCTACGATGCCTACACCGTGGACACCCTTATCTCCGAGGATCTCGTTACCGGCACCGTTGCAGACAAGACGCTTGCCGAGGCCAAGAAGGCCGCCGAGCTTTTGGGCATAACGGATCAGACCAAAATCACCACCAAGGCCGCCGTTCTGGCCGCACTCCGCGAGGAGCTGTTTGCAGGACTTGACGCCGCCATTGTCGATGAAAGGGAGGCCGTTGAGCTTTCTCTGATTGGCAATGCGTATATGAAGTACGTCTTTAAAAATCTCCCCAAGGATGAAATCGAGGCCTACCGTCAATACTGGTCTCTCTACTACTTCGAGGCCTTCGTAGACTCCGGCCTTTACAACGATATGACCTTTGACGGCTTTGCCCAAAATGCAGGCCTTGGCTTTGTTCTCTCCGAGGACGAGAACGAGCCGCAGAACTTTGACGAATTTATCGTAGAGTCTGCCGAGTACAGCATTAAGCAGAACCTGGTTGTCGCTTGGCTTTACAAGGCCGCAAACCTTAACACTGCCGAGAACGAGCAGAAAATTAAGGACGGCTTTGGCGAGCATCTGAAAAACACCTACGGCACCGACAAGGAGGCCGACCTTAAAAAAGCAGGCTACAATATGGACGCCATTTACAAGGACTACCACCTGCAAGCCATCGGCGAATACGTCAACGAATGGATGCTTAAAAACAACACCATCGACTATTCCTTGGAAGTCGAAGAATAAAAAATGACGGCGCTTGTCCGTCACCCCAAGAGGCTTGCCCCTTCCTATCGGGAGGCGGCAGGTCTCTTTTCTTTTCCTTCTGTCATAACCCCTCTCCCTCGTTCATAGAATAGAACAAAGAAAAAAGAGCCCTTCTTGTCGGGAGAAAGGAAAAAACCATGTTTATTTGCTCTGTTAAAGCAAAGACGCTTCGCCTTTTCGGCCTTATCGCGCTTTGCCTCTGTGTCATTTCCGCTGTCGGTATCGTGATTGCCGATGCCTCCGCCGCCACCGCATCGGCGGCAGGCATTTCGCTTGAAAACATCAAAACCGAAAAGGATCGCCGTGCCTTTTTAGAGGCGGCAGGCGTCAAGGCGACAGAAGATGCCGAAAGCGCGGCAGAAATCACCCTGCCCAAATCCTTGGACGCGGTGCTTCTCGGCTACAACGAGATTCAAAAGCAGCAGGGGCTTGACCTCTCGCGCTATGCAGGCAAGACGGTAACGCGCTATACCTACCGCATTGCCGACCAAAACGGCGCGCCCACCTACGCCAATCTGATTCTCTACCGAAACACCGTTGTCGGTGCTGACCTCACCCAAGCAGGAAGTGACGGCTTCGTCAAGCCCCTCCTTCTTGCCACAGAAGGCCAATAAAAAAGAGAGCCTCTATCAATAAAGCGGACTGCCTCATTCGAGACAGCCCGCTTCGTTGTTTTGACGTGTTTTCCGTCTATGTTTTAGCCGTTGCAGCAGCAGCAGAAAATGACAACCAGCGCCAAAATGATAATCCAGGTGCAGTTATCGTCAAAAAGATTGCACAAGCAGTTGTTATTCATAGCATACTCCTTTAAGGTCTTTTTTCGGGCTTTTTTCGCCCTTCGATACCATCTTATGCAAAAGGAGCGCTTTGGTTCAAAAAGAAAAAGGCGTTTTGCAAAGAGGCCTTGCGCTATTTACCCACGCAAAGCTTCATAGACTCCAACCGCAACAGGAAGGGCGGCGCTTATTGAATCTCCTGCTCCAAGCCCTTAAATTCAGGCGTGTCAAAAAACTCTATTAAGGTAATCCCAAAGCCGTCGCAAATCATTTTGAGGGTCACAATCCCGGGGTTCTGGCTCTTCCCATACAGAATATTTTTGACAGAGGACGGCGGAACGGCCGACTCTATGGCAAGCTTGTGAATGGACATGTTTTTCTCGCCCAAGAGCTGTAAAATTCGATTTTTCACTGCGTTATACGTACTCATCCTGCTCTCCTTCCAAAATTTCGGTCTAATTATAGCCCATTTCTCTTGACAAAATGGGCTATATATGATACTATTTAATAGACGATAGTCTTGGCAGTCAAAATTTATTCATTTAAAAGGAGAATTTATTATGGCAGACGTCGAAAAATATTTAAATCTTGCAAGACGCGCAAGAGAAGAGGGCAACGCAGAGGACGCGAAAAAGTTCTACGATATGGTCCGCATTGAGGAACCCGAAAACTTTGAAGCCCGCTTCTACTATCCCTATTACAATTTTGTGGGCGGCACCAAGGGAGAAGCGAACGCCAGCTTCGGTAAGCTGATTTCTGCAACCGTATCCATCGTGAAGGAGGTTTTTGATTACAAGGCATCGGATGTGACGGAATCACTCGGCCTGTGCTTGTTCACGTTTGGCAGCGACTTGCTTTCTGCCGCTATCCGATATGCTCTCAATTTGGGGCTTGTGAAATATGACGTAATTCCCGTAGCGCTTGACATCGGTAACTTCCTCGAGCTTCATTTTGGCAAGGACCCTGAATGGCAAAAGAAAATCGTTCTGCTTTGGGATTCCGCAGAATACATTACCGTCGAACCCTATGAGGTTCCCAACGGCATCGTAACAGTTGATTTTGCCAAGTATAACCAAAAAGCCCGCGAATATGATCCCTCCTACCAGAGCCCCAAGGAAAAAAAGGCAGCCAAAGCAACTAAAGAAGCAGAAGAAAAGGCCGCAAAGGAGGCAGAGAAGGCAAAGGAGAAGGCAAAGGAGAAGGCCGCAAAAGAGGAAAAGTACAGCAAGCTGCCGAAATTCAAGAGAATGTTCGCTAAGGCCAAGGATGGCGATTTTAGCGAGCTTAAGCCCTTCATCATCGCCGGCGTTGTTCTCATCATCATTGTTGCCGCCATTCTTCCGTATCTTTAATACCAAGCACTATTAAAAGCGCAAAAAACAAAAAGGGCAGAAGCCGCAAAAAGCGAGTTCTGTCCTTTTCTTTTTCGTTCGCTTGACTCTCGCGCTTTGCTTTTTCGCCCCACACGCTTTCTTCTATCGAAAAATAAAAAAGTCCGCTTTCGCGGACTTTTTTCAGTGGTTCATTCTGCTTTCGCAGAAAGCAGAATGAACAGAGTAGGAAGAACGCCTGCTTTTCGCGTTCTTCCGGTGGTTCGCGTTGCGAACCAACTCCAGCGGTTCATTGTGCTTTCGCAGAAAGCGCAACGAACAGAGCAGAAAAGGAGCCGTTTCCGGCTCCTTTTCGGTGACTTGCGAAGCAAGGCAGCTCTTAAGCAAGCAGCTTGCGAATCAAGCCGGTCTCTTCAACGGAGATTCTCTCGTCGATAGCGGCGATAGCGCAAACGAGAACGAGCATTGCGCTCTTGGTTTCCTGGTTGCAGGAGTCAACCATCTTGTCAAAGGATTCAATATAAGCCTCGTCCTTGGAGATGCTCTGCAAGAAGTTATACATGCCGTCAACATCCAAGCCCATATCGGAGATAAACTTCTGCTCCAAGGAGGAGAAGCTTCCGTCAACCACCATCGTTGCGCCAAGTGCGCCATAAATCAAAGTAGCAACACCGTCGTCATCCACGGAGCCCTTCAAATTCTCGGAAATGTTAGCCATTGCGCTCTTTGCCAGGTCAACAATTTCCTCATAGTCCTTGTTTACGATATCCTGCAGCATTTCGTTAAAAGTCATTGTTCTTCTCCTTATAAATGTATTTGTAGGTTTTCTTATAACTACATCTTTATGATAGCACACTCTCTTGCGTTTGTCAACCGCTTTTTCTTGCCGCTTTGGGCTTGAAAAAGAGAGGCGCTTGTGGTATACTAAAAAAAACGCCAAACAGCAGAAAGGAAAAGCCATGGATAAGGAAAACCCCCGCGTGCCCCTGGGAGAAGAAATTGCGCTTGTAGCCGAAAACGGTGCGCCCATCTATTTTTCGCCCAACCCTGCCCTTCACAGCTTTTGCCTTTCTCTTTACGTGCGCGGCGGCAGCATCTTTGAAGCCCCCGAGGAGAGCGGAAGCACGCACCTTTTGGAGCATCTTCTCTTTCGCCACCTCAACAATCTTTGGGGCGGCGGGCTTTCGCGCGAGCTTGACGCCTGCGGTCTTGCCTTTGATGCGGTGACCTATCGGGAATTTCTTTGGATTTCCATTTGCGGTGCGCCGCGCCACCTCGCGCGCGCGATTGAAATTTTTTCTCTGCTTCTTGCGCCCCTCACCTTAACGCGCGAGGACTTAGAAGCGGAGCGCGCACGCGTCAAGGCCGAAATTCGCGAGGAGGGCGAAAAAACCTCCTTGGAATACTTTTCGGATAGCATTTTATACCGCGGAACTACCCTTGTGCAGAGCGTGCTTGGCTCTGCGGGTACGCTGAACAGAATGACGCGCGCGCGTCTTGCCGCCTGCAAGGAGGCACTGTTTACCAAGGAAAATCTCTTCTTTTGTCTGACAGGAAACGCGGAAATCCAAGCCGCGCGCGCCCTTTCCTCTGCCATTTCGCCATACGTGCTTCCCTCCGGCGCAACGAAGGAAAGCCTTGCCCCCATTGCCGAGGGCGTTTTCAAGAGGGGCGGTCTCGTTGCCGTTCGCAACAGTCGCAGAACGGTTGTGCGCCTCTCCATCGACGTTGATGTTTCCAAAACCACAGACGCCGCCTTAACCCTGCTTTACGATATCCTCTTCGGTGACGGAGAGGAATGCCGTCTGCACCGCGCACTTTCGGAAAAAACGGGCTATATTTACAGCTTTTCGGCCTCTCTTGAACAGTACAAGAACGTTGCCTTTATCCACGTCCTGTATGAAATACCGAGGGGCAAGCTTGAAAGCTCTCTTTCTATTCTTCTTTCGGTCTTGAAGGACGCCAAAAAATCGGTGGGAGATGCCCTTTCTTACGCCAAAGCACCCTATACCGATAACGCGGCCTTCGTGCTTGACAATGCCAGAGACTTCAACTGGACGCTTGCGTACGAAAGGCATATCCTTTGCCTGCCGTATAGCTCCATAGAAGCGCGCGAGGCGGCCTTTCGCGCCGTTTCGGCCGAGGATTTGCTCGCGCTTGCGCGCGAAATTCTGCGCCCCGACTGCCTTTCCCTCTCCATCAAGGCCGACAAGCGCACGCTTGACGAGGAAAAGCTCCGCCTCTTGCTTCGCGGCGTTTAAGACGCGCACGGGTGCTTTTGCGCCCATATTTCTGCCTTGCCGAACGCGGCCAAGAAAAAAAGGCCTTGCCCATAAAAAAAGGCCGATTTCTCGGCCCTTTTATATAGCTTTATGGCTTAATTTTCCGCCAAGAACTTCTCGGCGGCCTCAGCAGACATACGCTTGATGTCCTCCTTGGGATGAATGGAGGACGCGCCTCCGTTTACGTACAGAAAAAACTTTCCGTCAGGAAGCTTATAGAGCGTTTCCTCGTATCCCATAGGATCGCCGTACACGCCCGAGGTTTTTTTCAAAATCAGGGTTGCGGCCTCTGTGTCGTATACCTTTTTACAAATCGTTTTTACCATTTTTCTTCTCCTTACTTTATTTGTCACCTTTATTATAGCATACCTGCAACACCATTGCAAGATGTAAATTACGGAAAGGACAGCCCTTACTCCGCAGGGCGCAAACGCTTTATGAAGAACACCACGCTTTGTTATTTGGAAAAGGATGACTGCTATCTGCTTTTGCACCGCATTTGCGAGGAAAACGACGTAAACGCGGGAAAATGGGTTGGCGTCGGCGGTCATTTTGAGGAGGGCGAAAGCCCCTTTGACTGCGCCATCCGCGAGGTTTACGAGGAAACGGGGCTTGCCTTGGCAGAGGCGCGTTACCGCGGCGTTGTCACCTTTGTCTCTGACGTATACGAGACCGAGCAGATGCACCTCTTTACCTCCTCTGCCTTCGTTGGCGAGCAGATTTCCTGCAACGAGGGCGTTTTGGAATGGATCAAAAAGGAGGATATTGCCTCCCTGCCGCTTTGGACGGGAGACCTGATTTTTCTTGATCTGTTGGCAAAGGAAGAGCCCTTCTTCTCCTTGAAGCTCGTTTATCACGGTGACGATTTGACAGCGGCCGTGCTTAACGGTATTCCGCTTTCTCTTTAAACCAAACAGAAAGGCATTTCGATATGGTTATTCTGGTCAGCGCCTGCCTTTTGGGCACCCCTTGCCGCTATGACGGCGAAAGCCGCCCTGATAACGCCGTGCTTGCCCTTTTGCAAAAGCACACCCTCATTCCCATCTGCCCCGAGATTTTAGGCGGCCTCTCCACGCCGCGCGTGCCTGCCGAGCGGCAGGGGGAGCGGGTTATCAATCGCGAAGGGGTTGACGTTACCGCCGCCTACGAAAGAGGCGCGAAGGAAGCGCTGCGCTTGGCCTCGCTTTATAACGCCAAGGCGGCACTCTTAAAGGCCAAAAGCCCCTCCTGCGGCAAGGGCGAAATCTATGACGGCAGCTTTTCCTGCCGCTTGACAGATGGAAACGGCGTTACCGCCGAGGCACTTCTTTCGGCTGGTATCCCCGTTTTCACCGAGAAAAGCTTGGACGCCTTGGCGGCCCTTTGCCAAAGCGCCTCCCTTTAATTTTGAAAAAGCACCCGCCACGGCGCACCTGCGATAAAGCAGGTGCGCCAACTCTTTTCGCCCATGGCGAGTGATATGCACAAGTGCGTGCTATTTGCTTCGCAAGTGATATGCGCTACGCACGTTTGAAGGCAGCAGGCGAATAGAGCATCACGGCGACCATCGGGAGCAATATCACCGTTGCTTGCAACAATATCACGCCGAGCAGGGCGAGGCATATCACTTATAAACTTGCGGCCGCCTCATCACGAGAGCCGCCCTCTCCTTCGGTGAAGGAGGAAATCTCCAAAACGGCAACGCTTCTGTCGTCACTTGCCTCCGCCGCCGCTAAAATTGCCTCCGCCTGCGCCTTGGGGCTTATGCCTTCTAAAAGCAGCGCTTGGCGCAAAACCTCGCTTTCCTCCTTTGCCACTATCCCGTCGGAAAGCAGAATAATTCTATCCCCTGCCTCAATTTCAACGTTGACTCGCTCGCTGTCGGGCGTGCCGAAGAGCCCCAGGGGTACTGTGCGCGAACGAATGCGAAAGAGGCTTGCCCCGCGCTTTAAGAAGGAGGGCGCGGCGCCGCTTTTCAAGAAGGTTGCCGAGCCGCAAAGCAGGTCAAGCTCGCACAAATCCACCGTGACCGTCCCCTCCTCGCCGCGCGCGCGAACGAAATTGTTTAAAAGGCGAAGACTTGACGCCATACGGTTGCCCGCCTTTAAAAGCTCCGAAAGAAAGTAGGCGCTCTCCTCGGCCGTCCTTGCCGCCGCGCGCCCTGTACCCATTCCGTCACAAAGCAGGGTATAATAATAGCCATCGGCATTGTCAAAGGAGCGCAACGCGTCTCCCGAGGGCTCCTCTGCCGTTTTGGCGGCCGAGGCATACGCCACGCGCACGGAAAAGCGCGGCCGCGCCTTTAAAAAGATGGGCTTTCCCTTCTCTTCCTTCACAAGAGTGGGCAGTGTAAAGGATAAGCCGCAAACCTCCTGGCAAACGGCACGAAGCGCCTCGGCGCTCACCGCGCGCCCGCCCTTATCCACGTGGGCAATCTTGATTTTCTTTTGCCGCTTGCCATAAACCGAAACGCCCTTTGCCTGATACCCAAGCCCCAAAAGCGTCTCTTTTAAGGCGCGACTCTCGCTCTCGTTTTCCTTGCTCTCCTCCAGATAGACGGCAGAAAGCTCGTTGAGCATACGGGAAAAGAGGGCGTAATCGGACAAAAGCAGTAAAGACAAGGGCTTTCGGCTCCGCCTCTCTTCAAGCAGTGCCGCCCCCGTTTGCAGCTCGCGCAGCATTTCGGGGAACTTGCCGCATTTTTGAGAAAGCTCCTTGATTTTTTCCTGATTTTTGGCCGAAAAGGGCTCTCCCCTTCGTATTTCCTCGGCAAGAGAGGAAAGGAGCGCCTCACTTTTGCGCCTTTCCGCACAGCTGCTCTTGCCCTCGCAAAGACGGCAATGCTTGTCTCTTGCCCGCGCGGCTAAAAGAAAATAGCCCTCCTCGCTATCGCCGTCCTCTATTCCCTCCCGAATGCCCGAAAGATTGTAAAGCGCGGTGGAAAGACGCGCGGCGGCCTCCTCGCGCCTCTCGCTTGGCGCCTCTTCTTGTTCTCCCGCGCCTTCCAAGAGCGTCCTTGCGCCTTCTCCACCCTTATCGTATAGCGGTATGTGCGAAAGCAACGGCCAGAGCAAAAGAGAGGTTGCCGCCACCTCCGGCACAATGGCAAGGAAGCCCGAAAGGCCGCCCGCATAAACGGCATATCCGCCTGCCGCAACGGCGGCGGCAGAAAGCGCGCAGGGCATACTGACCTGCGAAAGCAAGCCCGACAAAAGCCCAAGCAGGCAAAAGGAAGGAACGTACAAAAGGCTTCCCGCAAGACCAACGGCAAGCCCCGCGGCGCACCCGAAAAGCGCCCCATAACGCCTTGAAACGAGAAGGGAAACGGCAAAGCCGAAGCAAACGCCGAGCGAAATGCCGAAAATCTCCTGCTTCATCAAGGAAAGGGCAACGGTGTAGGCAAGCACCAAGGCGGAAACGCAAAAGAAGCTACCCGAGCTATGTGCGCCCTCACCCTTCTCTTCCTTGCCGAGCAAGAAGGGCAGGGAAACGCCGTAATCCAGCGCGCCAATATAGAAAAAGCAAACGAGCGAGGGGAGCAAAACCGTTCCCAAGGCAAAAAGCAGGGTGTAGGTCATCACCCCTGCCACCACAAACTCGTAAATAGCCATGCCGAGTCCTGCGGAGGCGGCTATCAAGACGCGAAGGGCAGGCTCCTCCGAAAAAAGAGCGGCAGGGGGAGAGGGCCGTCTTTTGAAGGGATAGGACAAAAGCAAGCGAAAAAGCGGCACGGCGGCATACACACAGAGATACAAAACCCCCACGCTCCCCATAAAATAGCAACCAAGCGCCGCCCCCAAAAAGCAGGGCAAAATGCGGCGCGGCGTTGCCGCCAACAGCCCCAGCGCAAAGGGATAGGCGCCGAAAAGCCCGTGCGTCATCGCCAAAAAGCAGGCCATCGCACCGAAAAGCAGGTCAAGCAAAAGCTCCCTTCCCTTGTTTTCGCGGCGACGGTAGGCATCATAAAGCAAGGAAAAGGGGTTCTGCCTCTTTTGCTTGGCCGAGGGAAGCGCCAAGGCGCTCGCGCTCTCCTTCCTTTCCACCCTTTCTTCTGTTTTTTCCATTTTTCTTCCTCCTTTACCTTTTTTCTTCCTTTTTAAAAGTCTCGCTCGTTTCACGATTCTTTCCTTTTTTATTATAAGGCGGAGAAAAGAAAAAAAGCGTCGTACTCTGTACGGCGCTTTTGCGTTCATTTTGTCGCTTTTTTGGTAAAGTGCTTCTTTCCCATATATTTCCTGCGCTTTTTGGCTTCTTTCGGGGTCTTGTATCCTCTGCGCCTTACCGTCTCCAATACTTGCGGTCAAGACTGCGGTAGGCAATCGCCTCGGCAATATGCCGCTTTTCAATCATCGGGCTCTGTTCCAAATCCGCGATGGTTCTGGCAACCTTTAAAACCCTGTCGTGTCCGCGCGCGGAAAGAGAAAGACGGGTAAAGGCCTCCTTCAAGAGAAGGGCGGCGTCCTCGCTCATCCGGCAGAAGAGAGAAACCTCCGCGCCCGAAAGATCGGCGTTGCAAAAGACCTTGCTTTTGCCCTTTTCGCGATAGCGCTCTGCGGCAAAGCGGCGCGCCTTGTTGACACGGGCGCGAATTTCGGCCGAGCTTTCGCCGCGCTCGGCATCGCTGTGCATCTGCTCGTACGTCACCGCAGGAAGCTCCACCTGAATGTCGATGCGGTCAAGAAGCGGCCCCGACACTCTATCCAAATACTTGACAACCTCTCCCGGCTTGCAGGTGCAAACGCGCCCCGCCGTGCCAAAATTGCCGCATTTACAGGGATTCATCGCACAAACGAGCATAAAGGATGCAGGAAAGCGCACCCTGCCTGCCGCGCGCGTCACCGTCACCTCGCCGTCCTCCAAGGGCTGACGCAGGGCTTCGGTCAGGGTTTTGGGGAACTCGGGAAGCTCGTCCAAAAACAGAACGCCGTTGTGCGAAAGAGAAATTTCTCCCGGCTTGGGATTGGCGCCGCCGCCAATCAGCGCCACGGCGCTGGTGGTATGGTGAGGGGCGCGGAAGGGACGATGCTTCATCACGTTTTCCTTCAAAAGCCCCGCAACCGAATACACCTTGGTGGAATCGACCGCCTCCTCAAAGGTAAAATCGGGCAAAATAGATGGAATCCGCTTGGCAAGCATGGATTTTCCTGCGCCGGGCGGGCCGATAAGCAGAATGTTATGCCCACCTGCCGCCGCCACCTCCAAGGCGCGCTTGGCCATTCTCTGACCGCAAACGTCGGCCATATCATCACGGTGGCGCTCGGCCTCCGCTTCAAAGCTGCGTCTATCGTAGGTGATTTCGGAAAGCGTCCCCTTCTTGTTGAAAAAGGCTACCAGCTCCTTGACGGTGCGAACACCGTACACCACAACCCCCTCAACAACCGCCGCCTCTGCGGCGTTTTCATACGGAACGAAGAGCCATCTCTTCCCTGCCGCCTTGGCGGCAAGCGCCAAGGGAAGCATTCCGTTAACCCCGCGCACCTCGCCCGACAGAGATAGCTCGCCGATAAAGCAAGAGGTGGAAAGGTCTGCCTCGCGCCGCACAACCCCTGCGGCCTGCAAAATCGAAACGAGGATGGCCAAATCCAAGGCCGAACCCTCCTTCTTTCTGTCGGCAGGGGCAAGGTTTATCATAATCTCCAAGGCAGGAAACAGAATACCGCTGTTCTCCATCGCGCCGCGCACGCGCTCCTTGGCTTCCTTTACGGCCGTGTCACCAAGACCGACCATATCAAAGCGGGGAAGCCTGTCCCATGCAGAGCATTCTACGGTGATAGGAAAGCCGTCCACTCCGTTAAGCCCTGCCGTGTAAACCTTTGTTAACATATCGCCCTCTCTTTTGTCCTTATTTGTTGGCAAACTCCCAGACCATATTGTATTCGCGGCAGGCCTTGATGTCGGCTATCAGCAAAATGGGGGTTCCCTTGCCCACCGTGATTTGTGCCACCCTTTCGTTCAGAAGGGCGTAATAGGCCTCGTTTGCCACGGATTCGGCAAAGCCGGGGATTTGGGTATTGCGATACCCTTCCTTGTCCAGCTCACAGCGATAGACGTACCAGCGGCCCGTTTGGCTCTCGTTCTCCTCAATGGCCTTGTCGCCCACCTTTTCCAAGGCGGCAATGGCCTTTTGCAAGCCGTTGTCAAAGCCTTGGGTGGGATTTTCAAGCGCATAGCAGAAATAATAGCCGTTCGGGTATTTTTCCTGGCTGATGGGCAGGTGGTTATAGTTCTTTTGCAGGGTGATAACGGCCGCCTCGTCCAAGTCCTCGTCTGCAAAGGCGGCGTTCAGCGCCGCTATCTCCTCCGTTTCGTTATACGGAATATACACGAAGCGCACGCGCGTGACCGTTTCGGCATACCGTTTTTCGCAGAGGTCCTTATACGCATCGGCATACACGCCCGAAAAATCCTCGCCGAAAAGATGCGCGCGAAGAGCGGTATACTCCGCCTCCCAGATGCCGATTTGCAGAATATTGCGCTTGGAAACCCCGTAGGCCTCCTTCAAATCGCGCAAGGGCGTTTCCTCGTCATAGTACCCGAAGTTGTCAACGATTTTGCCAATCGTTGCATAGGTCTCGGAGGAAAGCGAAAGCCCCTCCTTCTTGAAGAGCGCGGAGGCCACGATGCGACGGCGCACCGCCCCCTCTATCTCCTCGTAAAACAGCTCCTGATAGGTTTTGCCGCTCTCGTCCGTCTCCTGCCAGCCGCGCGGCGTGTCCTCGATGCCGAGATCCTTGCGGCTGATAAGGTAGGCGTATTTATAGCAGGCCGTCCAATAGTCATATAACGGCTGACGCACCGAAACACCCTCGTAGGCGTACACCACGGGAGGTCTTGTCAGAAGCAAAATGCCGCCAAGTAAAAGTCCCGCGACCAAAAGAAGCGAAAGCGCGGCCAAAAGCCATTGCTTTTTGCTCAAAAGCGGCTTCTTGCTTTCCTTTTTATTCGGTTGCTTTTTCGTTTGTTTCTTCATTGTTTTTTGCCCGCTGTGGCGAGCGTCCTTTCTTTTGCGTTATTCCGCGTTTTCGCTATTCTCCTGCGCGGCAGCTTCCTCTGCCGCTTTGGCATATTCCTGCATCAAAACGAAGGCCATATGCGCCGCATCCTCGCCCTTGCCAAGACGGTAGGCAACAACGGGCGCGCCTGCCGATGCGGAAAAGCGCAGACTGGGGCGCGAGGCAAAAAGCAGGCTCCAAACCGCAAGGTCGGGCGGGTTGGCGATAAAGCGCAAGACGCCCTCGCGCTTTTCAATTTTGGCAATACGGGCGCGGGAGGCAAGTGCGCGCGCCGCGGCAATCTCCAAAAGGCGCAAAACCGCGCGCGGCGGGTCGCCAAAGCGGTCACAAAGCTCGTCTAAAACGTCCTGCATATCCTCGCCGTTGCGAATATAGGAAATCTTTTTATACATTTCCATACGCTGCGAGGAGGCCTCGATATAGTGCATCGGAATATTGGCATCGGCCAAAAGCTCAATCTGCGCCTCAAAGACCTCGGGCGCCTTCTCTCCGCGCTCCTCCAAAATGGCCTCGTTGAGAATTTTGATATACAAATCATAGCCGACCGAATCAATATGCCCGTGCTGCTCTGCACCGAGCAGGTTGCCCGCGCCGCGAATTTCAAGGTCGCGCAGGGCAATCTTGAAGCCTGCGCCAAACTCGGCGTATTCCTTAATGGCCTTCAAGCGCTTCTCGGCAATCTCGGTCAGCTCCTTGCCGCGACGGTAGGTGAAATAGGCGTACGCGTGCCGCTCCGAGCGGCCGACACGGCCGCGCAGCTGGTGCAGCTGGGAAAGCCCCATTCTGTCAGCGTCCTCAATCACGAGGGTGTTGGCGGTGGGCAGGTCAATGCCCGTTTCCACGATGGTGGTACAAACAAGAATATCAAGCTCTCCGCGCACCAAGGCCTGCCAGATGTCCTCCAGCTCCTCCTTGTCCATCTGTCCGTGCGCTATCGCGATGCGCGCCTCCGGAAAGGCGCCCGAAAGCTTGGCAAGGGGGCGCTCCATCGAGCCAACGCGGTTGTATAAATACAAAACCTGGCCGCCGCGCGAAAGCTCACGACGCACGGCCTCCTCAATAATGAAGTCATCGTGCTCCAAAACGTAGGTCTGCACGGGATGTCTGTCGGCGGGCGCCTCGTCAAGTATCGACATATCGCGAATGCCGCTCATCGCCATATTCAAGGTTCGCGGTATCGGGGTTGCCGACAGGGTCAAAACGTCCACGTTCTCGGCCATCGACTTTAAGCGCTCCTTCTGTCCAACGCCGAAGCGCTGCTCCTCGTCAACAATCAGAAGCCCCAAATCCTTGAAGGCGACGTTCTTGGAAAGAAGAGCGTGCGTGCCGATAATCAAATCCACCTCGCCGCGCGAAAGACGGCGCAGTATGGCCTTTTGCTCCTTTTGCGAGCGCAGACGGGAAAGCATCTCCACGTTGACGGGATAGCCGCGCATACGCGAGAGCGCCGTCTGGTAATGCTGCATTGCCAGAATGGTGGTGGGAACGAGAATGGCAACCTGCTTGCCCGCAACGATGGCCTTAAAGGCGGCGCGCAGGGCAACCTCCGTTTTGCCGAAGCCAACGTCTCCGCAAAGGAGTCTGTCCATCGGCACGGGACGCTTCATATCTGCCAGAATCTCGGAAATGGCCAACAGCTGCGGCTCGGTTTCCTCATAAATAAAGTCTGCGGCAAAATCCCTTTCCATATCCGAATCCTCGGGAAAGGCATAGCCCGGGCGGCGCTGACGCGCCGCGTAAAGCGCGACAAGCTCCTTTGCCATTGCCGCGGCCGAGGCCTTGGCGCGACTCTTGGAGCGCTGCCACTCGGTGCCGCCCAGACGCGAGAGCTTAACCGTTCCGTCCTCGCTCTTGGCGCCGATATACTTGGCTATCATTTCCAAGCGGTCGGCAGGCAAAAACAGCTTATCCGTTCCCGCATAGCGCAGGGTAATATAATCGCGCGTGACACCCTCGGAGGTGATTTGCTCCATTCCCTCAAAGACGCCGATACCGTGTACGGTATGCACCACGTAATCCCCCACCGACAAATCGGCATAGGAGAGAATTTTCTGCCCTGCGGGGCGCTTGCCGTAACGCTTGCTCTTGCGCTGCAAGCGGCGACGGGCGGCCTCGTCTATTAAAGTGGAAAGCACCGCAATGCGCGGCGAAAGCAATTCAAAGCCCGAGGGATATTCGCCAACAACGATGCCGACCGTGCCAAAGGCGTCCTTCTTTCCGTCCAAAAGGGAGAGCGAAATCGGCTCGTTGGCAGGCAAAAGCAGCGCAGTAATGCCGTTTTCCTGCAAAAAGGCAGACAGGTTTTCCGCCTCGGTCTCGTTTTCCGTCAGAATCAGAACGCGCGTTTTTCCCTCTGCAAGCAGGCGCACGTCCTCCTTCAAAAGAAGGGGCTTTTCAAAATAAGAGACGGTGCGGCGGCTGCGGAAGCCGAAAATGCCGGAGGCCTTTCCCGTATAGGTATGCCCGATGCCCGTCAGATAGGCGGTGGCATAGGTGGAAAGCGCCGTCTCCAACTCCGCGTAGGGCGCGAAAAAGCGATTGTTCGCCTTGGGCAAAAAGCCCTTTTCCACCAAATCGGTTGCCCCCTCGGCCAAAAGCGCCGACTGCGCCAGATACCGCTCCTTCATACCGCTGTCCGACAAAACGAGGGCGGCAGAACGCTCCTTAAAATAGGTAAGAAGCGTTGCAGGGGTCTTATACACCAAGGAAATATATCTGTCCTTGAACAAGGGGTCAAGTCCGTTTTCAAGCGCTGCACATTCGTTGCGAAGAGAAAGAAGAGCCTCGCGCTTGGCGGCGGCCAAGAGCGCTTGCTCGCTCAGCACCTCTTCCTTTTGCTTCTTGCCCTTTTTCTTTTCGGACAGAGGGGGCGCCTCGGCCTCCATTTTCGCCAAAAGTGCCGCGTGTGCCTCGCGCATCTGCGCCTTGGCCGCCGCATCGGGCAGGGTTTCCATCGCAGGAAGCACGGTAAGGGTGGCGCAGGCCTCCTCCATTCGCTGCGAAATGGGGTCAAAATAGCCGAGTCTGTCTACCTCGTCGCCAAAAAACTCCACGCGGACAGGACGGGAGGAAAGCGAAGAAAAGACGTCAAGAATGCCGCCTCTTTTGGCGAACTGCCCTGCCGCCTCCACCGTTTCCACGCGCACAAAGCCCATCTCGGTCAAAACGCGCGCAAGCGCATCGGGCGAATATTCCTCGCCAACGGCAAGCCTGACCGAAAGGGCGGCAAGACGCTCGGGAGGCATCGTATAGGCCAGGGCGGCCGACGGGGTTGTCACAACGGTGACGGCCTCCCCTCTTTGTAAGCGGTCAAGCACCGCAAGCCGCTCGCGCTCGGTGTCGCGCGAGGCAGAAATATTCAGAAGCACGAAGTCCTTGGGCGGAAAATAGACGGCCGAAAGCCCCTCGTTTTGTAAAAAAGCGGCAAGAGAGGCGGCCTCACCCTCCTCTGATACCAAAACCAACGAGGCAGAAGCCGTCTCTTCCGTATATGCGCGAAGCAGCTCGGCCAAAAAGGCCTCCTTGGCTCCGTCCGATAATCCGTTGACCATCAGCGGCAGCGGCTTTGCCGCTTTCCTTTGGGAAAGAAGCGTTGCCCTTGCCTCTTCAAATTCCTTATCCGCCAGAATGGCGCTTGTAATTGCTCTCAAATCTTCCTCCGAAATGTAAAGAAAGCTTTACAACAAAGCTTATCGCGAAAAACGATTCATCGCCTCATCTGCCTTGCCGCTAACATATAGCTCGGCGGCCTCGGCGGCGGCCTTGGCCGCTGCCTTCATTTTCTCGGCGTCCTCCTTGCCGAAGCGGCCGAGAACGAAGTCTGCCATATCGTAGCCCTCGGGCTTTTTGCCGACCCCCATTTTGATGCGGGGAAAGCCGTCACCAAGGTGGGCAATAATGCTCTTCAAGCCGTTATGACCGCCCGCGCTTCCCTTCTTGCGAATACGCAATACGCCGGGGTCAAAGCTAACGTCATCACAGATAACGAGGACGCGCTCTGCGGGGATTTTATAGAAGGCGGCGGCCTCCCCAACCGATTCGCCCGACAAATTCATATAGGTTTGCGGCTTCATCAAGAGCACGCGCGCGCCGCCAAGAGTGGCTTCGCCCGTCAAGGCGCGGTGCTTCAATTTCTGCACCTCGGCGCCGCATTTCTCGGCCAAAGCGTCAATCGCGGTAAAGCCCGCGTTGTGTCTTGTTCCCTTGTACTCTCCCTCGGGGTTTCCAAGCCCGACAACGAGCCAGGAAATCGGAGACGAGCTCTCCTTGGGCTTTGCAATCGAATCAAAAAGCGAAAAAATATCTGCCATCGCTTTGGCTCCTTTCTTGCGGTACCGTCCGCACGCGTCGGTGAGGGCGCGTATCATTTTGGTTAGTATAACGCCCGAAAAGCGCCCCTTTTGATAGAAGGAACGCTTCGTTTTTTTCATAGTCTTACTGTGTTTGTGTTTTGGGGGATTTGTCCGTTTGCCCCGCCTTGTCGGTGGGCTTTCAGGTCAATCCTTCACCCGAATCAGCTGCTCTGCGTACGGCAGGCTCATAATCACGTCGCAAAGGGTGTGCCACTCGGCAAGCTTGTGGCTTCTTCTTGCATAGTATATATTGATAAGGGTTTCGTAATTCATCGTCACCGTGCGAAGCTGGTTGTAGCTGGAGGGGAGAAGCTGAATCATATTGTGCCAATGGCTTCTGTCCTGGGTGTCCAAAAAGGCAAGGCGCTCCTTTTCCAAAAAGGCAATCAGCGCGTCAAGGCAATCCAGCGCATCGGGCGTGAGTCTGTCGCAGGAGAAATCCTCACGGGAAAAGGACTTGGCTTGAATTTTGTGCATCGTGCTTGTGGAGTTGGCAACGGTTGCTACCTTGTAGGTATCAAACTCCTTCCACCAGTAAAGCGGCGCCGTGATGTCCATCGAAACGAAAATCTGGCGCAAAAACTTGCGGTGGTCGCTGCCTGCCTTCGCCAAGCGCATTGCCAAAGACAAATCGTTCTCGCCGAGAATATAATTGCCCTTCTCGTCATAAAAGCTATCCGAGCGCGCCCAGCTATTCAGAGGATTTCTGGCACCTCTGATGGCGTTCTCCATATTCATCACGCTGATTTTCTCAACCTTAATCACGGCAGACCTCTTTTCCCGACGGGCGCGGCACGCCGCCACCCCTTGCGCTTATAGTATATAATTTATTGTAGCATTTTTTCCTATGTCTGTCAAGAGCATTTGCGTGCCGCGCCTCCTTTTTAGAGGTTACACCGCCAAAAAAGGAGGGTTTTTGAAATAAAAAAATATTTTTTTAAAAAAATCAAAAAAAGGTATTGACAAAACAAAATTGTTTTGCTATAATACTACCTGTCGCCGACACAAATTCTTTTGGGAGCATAGCTCAGTTGGGAGAGCATCTGCCTTACAAGCAGAGGGTCATAGGTTCGAGCCCTGTTGTTCCCACCAGCGCGAAAGCGCATATGTTATAATGTGGCCTGGTAGCTCAGCTGGTTAGAGCGCTAGCCTGTCACGCTAGAGGTCGTGGGTTCGAGCCCCATCCGGGTCGCCATTATAACAAGCCAGTATGCCTCTGTAGCTCAGTCGGTAGAGCAGAGGACTGAAAATCCTCGTGTCGTTGGTTCGATTCCGACCGGAGGCACCAGCGGCAACATTTGGAGCCGCTTTTATGCGGATTTAGCTCATTTGGTAGAGCGCGACCTTGCCAAGGTCGAGGTGGCGGGTTCGAGCCCCGTAATCCGCTCCAATTAAAAAGGAACGGACTGCGAAAAACAGTCCGTTCTGTTTATGGCGCCATAGCCAAGCGGTAAGGCAGGAGTCTGCAAAACTCTCACCCCCGGTCCGATTCCGGGTGGCGCCTCCAAAAAATTCCGTACACGCAAGTGTGCGGAATTTTTTACTTTTTCACTTTTCACTCTTCACTTTTCACTAATCCGGCGTGTACGGGATTTTTTGGAAGTAATAAGTAATAGTGAATAGTGAAAAGCATTTTTATTATAACTCCCCGCCTTTTTGCCGTCTGGCATTGAAAAATATTGAAAACTGTGATATAATAAAATCAAAAAGGCGGTGGAGATATGTTACTTTTGAATTATGATTTTTACGATATTCATTCTGTATTAACTATGTTGCGAGCAAAACCTGAAAAGAAATATAATATTGAGATCATAAAAGCTGCAATTGAAGTTTTGTCAACTCCGCAAATGGATAATACCATTGATGATAACATTATTCGAAAAAAATTGAGAACTATTGAAAATATTGATAAGGACGATTTCCATTGGGTATATGTAGATAATGTTTATACATACGGTTGGAAGATCATCAAAGATGAAAAGTGTTACACTTTCCTTGCAAACGGATTTCGAATAATGCTTGAGTACGCAATATCCGGAGAATACAAACGTCTTGAAGATTTAGCAGATGCTTTGCACAATATTCCCATATTTTTCGCTGACGGATGTAAGGATTACAAAAAGGCGGTAAAGGTCCAGTTTTCACATTACAACAAAACTTATTCGATAGATTTGTTCAAAGAACTATCAAAATAAGCTGGCATCTTTTTTGGCAATGAAGCGCGCTGACGCGCATGAAAAATGAAGCAGAGCTTCGCCCTATGAAGCGAGCCTTCGGCCCACGGATAAGTAACATCGCGCTTCGCTTCATGGCGGCAACGCCGCCGCTTCATAGAAGCCGTAAGGCTTCTGCTTCATATTCGCCAAAGGCGAATGCTTCATTGACAGATAAGCGATTTCGTGCTATACTTTATTCAAAGGACGGTGA
>JAZRFK010000031.1:0-22305 GCA_045661325.1 Eubacteriales bacterium
TCTTAGCTTCTTTTACTTTTTTGAGTTTCTCAATGTGTTTTAACGAGATTCCTTACACACTTGTACACATCGCGCTTCGCTTTCGCTCGCGCGACTTGTTTCGTGCTTTTTCGAAATTCTGTTGTTCAATTTTCAAGGATCCATGCTCGTCCCGTGCGGTCTCCCGCTCCGTGACGCCCGATTAGTATACCACACTCTTTTTCGTTTGTCAACCCCTTTTTGTAAGTTTTTTTCGATTTTTTTGAAGTTTTTCTAAAATCGGCAATTTGATGAAAGAGCGCCCTTCTCTACCCCGCTTTTTTCGGGATTTTGCCATCTCTTTCTGCCATTTCGCCCGTTTTCTCTCACCGAAAGCACCGACAAGAACGGTGTTTTTCGAAAATTTACGAAAAAACGGTTTCTTTTTTTGAAATAATATGGTACAATACATACGCAAACGAACCGTAAAGCGAGCGCCGATGGGCTCTTTCGCTTTTCTTCCTATTATATATTCTCCGCGAGGGCCGCAAAAGGCGGCAAGCGCAAAGCAAAGAAAGGATTTTTGTCACTATGGCCAAAAAGAAAAAAGAAGCCGCAGAGGCTACAGGCGCTGCCTGCCGCTTGAATAAGGTTGGCGGCGAGGCGGTTATCGAGGGCGTTATGATGAAGGCGGGCGACCGCGTTTCCACCGCCTGCCGTATGCCTGACGGAAAAATCGGCGTTATCGAGCGCAAATTCACCTCCGCGCGCAAAAAGCACAAGCTTTTCCGACTCCCCATTTTGCGCGGAATCGTCAACTTCATCGAATCGATGGTATTGAGCTTTTCGGTTTTGGAGGCCTCGGCCGAGATAGTGGTTGGCGAGGAAGAAGAGGAGAGCAAGTTTGAAAAATGGCTCAAAAAGCATTTTGGCGCCTCCATTTACGACATTGTGATGTTTATCGCAGGCGCGCTCGGCATTCTTCTTGCCGTTGCGCTCTTTACCTACCTGCCCAACCAGATAGCTTATTGGATTGAGCGCCTTTTTTCCGTTAACCTCGGCATTTGGAAGGCCGTTCTTTGCGGCGTGCTTCGCATTGCCATTTTCATTGCCTATATTGCCTTGGTTTCCTTAATGAAGGACATTCGCCGCACCTTTGAATACCACGGCGCCGAGCATAAGACCATTGCCTGCTACGAGGCAGGCGAGGAGCTAACCCCCGAAAACGCCAAGCGCTTCACCCGCTTTCACCCTCGCTGCGGCACCAGCTTTATCTTCGTGATGCTTCTTTTGAGCGTTCTCGTGTCCTTGGGCATTCGCTTTCTTTGCGAGGTTGTTTTCTCCTGGAACTTCGCCGAATGGACGCTCTCCGTTTTCGGTCGCGACCTGAGCGCGCTCGTTTACACCCTCATTGGTCTTGTCACCCTTCCCTTAATCGTGGGAATCGGCTTTGAATTTTTAATGTACGCAGGCAAGCACCGCGGCCCTATCGTTCGCGCGCTTTCCGCGCCGGGCCTTTGGATGCAGCGTTTGACAACCCGCGAGCCCGACGAGGAGGAATTGGAGATTGCCATTACTGCTCTCAAATGCGCCCTTTGTGATGAATTCCCCGATTTTCCCCGCGAGGAATACGTAATAAAGGACGAATACAACAACCCGCCCGAAAAGAAAAAGAAAAAAGACAAGAAGAAAGACGAAAATGACGGTTAAGGAAATAGCCCGCGCGCTTGCCGAGCGCGGCATTGAGGACGCCACGTTTGAGGCAAGGCTTTTGGTTTCTCATTTTGAAGGCATATCCCTTGCCGATGCCTTAACGGCCGAAATAAGCAAGCAGGACTTTACAGCTGACGCACTTTTGTCTGCCGTTGCCCGCCGCTTGCAAAGAGAGCCCCTGGCATATATCATCGGCGAGGTTGGCTTTTACGGCGAGGACTTTTTGGTAACGCCACACACGCTGATTCCGCGCCCCGACACCGAAATTCTGGTTGAGGAGGCCATCGCGCGCTTGCCGAAGGGCGCCTGCTTTGCCGACATCGGCACAGGAAGCGGCTGTATCACCCTTTCCGTTTTAAAGCACCGAGAGGACCTTTCTGCCGTTGCCGTTGACGTTTCAAAGGCCGCCTTGGCGGTGGCAGAGAAAAACGCCGAGAGGCTTGGCCTTTCCGCCCGCGTTCGCTTTCTGCTTGCCGATGCGCTTGCCGAGCTGCCGCGCGAGGTAACGGCGGCAGACGCCATTCTGTCTAACCCGCCCTACATTGAAAGCGACGTCATGAAGACCCTGGCACCCGAGCTTGCCTTTGAGCCTGCGCTTGCCCTTGACGGCGGCGAGGACGGCCTTATCTTTTACCGTGCCATTGTTTCAAAATGCGCCTCTCCCCTCTTTCTCTTTGAAATCGGCTTTAACCAAGCCGCCGCCCTTACCGAAATCGGCAAGGAGCAGGGCTTCTCCGTTTCCGTCAAGCAGGATTTCGGCGGCCGCGACCGCGTGGTTATTTTGTCACGAGAATGACAACGCCCTTTTTCCTTTGCTTCACAAACAGCCTAACCAAAAGACAGCGATTTCGCGCCCTGCGTTTTCGCTGTCTTTTTTATTTTCGGGAGAGCTTTTTTGCTTTTTTCATAGAATGATAAGGAAAGCCCATTCTGAAAGAAAGGAAGTTCCTTCGGCATATGAAGCAAATTGCTCTTTTGTTCGGCGGAAGAAGCCCCGAGCATACCGTTTCTCTCGCCTCTGCCTCATCCCTTCTTCCCGTTCTGCGCGCGCTTCCCGTTCAGCTGCGTCTTATCGGTGTTGACAGAGACGGCCGCCTTCTTTTGTGCCGCGATGACGCCACCGCCTTTAAAGAGGGGGAGTGGCAAAAAGAAGCCGCGCCGCTTACCCTTCATTACGCCTCGCCAAGCACCGTCTTCTTTTCAACAGACGAAGGCGAGACATTTTTCCCTGACGGCTTTTTCTCCCTCATTCACGGCACATACGGAGAGGATGGCGCTCTACAAGGCGCCTTAACGCTCGCGGGCGCCTCCTTTTTCGGCTCGGGCGTTGCCGCCTCTGCCATTGGTATGAACAAGGCCCTGTCCAAGCGTCTGGCGGCCGCACTTGGCGTTCCCGTTGTTCCCTACTCCTATCACCGCCTTTCCCCGACGGACGAGGCGGCCGTTCGTCAAGCCGCGCGCGAGGCCATGGCCACCCTTGGCCGTTTCCCCCTTTTTGTCAAGCCCTCTTCGTCGGGCAGCTCCATCGGCGCCGCCTTGGCAAAGGATGAGACCGCCCTTCTTGACGCCATCAGAGCCGCGGCCGCTGTTTCTCCTGAAATTCTGATTGAAAAATACGCCAAGGGGCGAGAGCTTGAAATCGCCGTTTGGCAGGAGGAGCGGGGGATTCTTGCCTCCTTGCCTGCCGAAATTAAGGTCTTGGGCGACTTTTACGACTACGCAACGAAATACGAGGAGGGGCGCGTCAAAATTTCCCTGCCTGCCACGCTTTCCGCGCAAACCACTCTTTACTTACAAAAAACCGCCTGCAAGCTTTTTTCTCTTTTTGGCTGTCGGCACTTGGCGCGCATGGATTTCTTTTACACAGATAGCGGCAAGCTCTATTTTAACGAGGTGAACACCTCCCCCGGCTTCACTTCACAAAGCATGGTGCCGCGACTTCTTTCGCTGCACGGAAAGGATACCCTGCGAAAGCTTTTGCTTGGGTGGATAGCGGAATGATTGGCGTTTTTGACAGCGGTCTTGGCGGCCTCTCTGCCTTAAAAGAAATACGAAGGCGCTTTCCCCACACCGACGCGGTGTATCTGGCAGACACCGCGCGCCTGCCCTACGGCGCGCACACGCGGGCGTCCATTCTTCGCTATGCGAAGGAGGCCCTTTCCTTTTTCGAGGCAATGAAGGCAGACGCCGTTTTGTTTGCCTGCGGCACCGTCAGCGCCTTGGCGCTTGAAGAATTGAAGCGAGAAAGCCAAAGAGCGCTTTACGGCATCATCGCCCCAACGGTAGAGGCGGCAAGGCAACTGCCGCGCAAAAAGAAAATTGCCCTTCTCGGAACGGAGGCAACCATCAGAAGCGGCGCCTTCGCCGCCGCCCTGACAAACGCGCTCCCCTCTCTTTCCTTGCTTCCCATCGCCTGTCCTCTTTTCGTTTCCTTGGCCGAGGACGGCTTCGTAGACAAGGGCAACCCCGTGACAACAGCGGCCGTGCGCCATTATCTTTTGCCCTTGAAAGACGAAAAGCCCGACGCCGTTCTTCTGGGCTGCACCCATTTTTCCCTTCTTGCCCCCTTTATCCGCCGCCTTCTTCCCCAAACGCCCCTTTTGGATTGCGGCGGCTTGGCCGCCGCCTCCCTGCCGCCGCAAGCAGAGGGCGAGGGCAGCCTTCGGTTTTTCGTGACGGAGGGCGGCTCTCGCTTTGCCGCCAAGGCCTCCCGTATTTTAGGAGAAAGCCTCACGGCGACAGAAATTTCTCTTGCCGAATTTGCATAAAAAAGCCGAAGCGCTTTTCTTAAACAGAGCGCTTCGGCTTTTGTTTTTTAGGGCTTATGATGGCGGCGGATGCTATCCATTAAAACCCCATAGGCCTTAGGGGTTCCGCAAACGTAGCTTGATGGTCTGTCATACGGAACGGGCGCACCCGACCAATCGGAAGCGACACCGCCGCATTCTTCAAGCATCAAAGTTGCCGCGGCATAATCCCAGGGCTTAATCACCCTTTCAAAATATCCGTTGAGCTTTCCTGCCGCAACGTACGCAATCGCAAGGGCGGTTGAACACATACGGCGCACGTCAAGGCAGTTCAAAAAAACGTCCTTGCCGATGGCAAAAAGCTCCTCGGTATACTGCTTCTTGGTGGAGCCTGCGCCAAACTCAATCAGGCAGTCGGCAGGGTCTCTATCGGGCGCCTTGGGCAAAAGGCGGCCGTTGTAGCGCACGCCCTCTCCCCGCTTTGCCACAAACAGCTCCTTGGTGAAGGGGTTATAAACCACGCCGAAGGTCACCCTTTCCCCGTCAAAATAGGCGAGGGAAACCGAGCTGAGCCTGTAATCGTATACCAGATTCGTCGTTCCGTCAATGGGGTCAAGAATCCAGCGGCAAGCGGAGAGCTTGCCCGGCTCCTCCTCCTCGCTCATAAAGCCGACCTCGGGGGTAAGGACAGCCAGGCGCTCCTTCAAAAAGGCGCTTATCTTCAAATCAACGGCGGTCACAAAATCCGCCTTTCCCTTCATCGCAACCTCGCTCTTCAAGCTCTCGTCAAAGACGAAGCCCGATGCCTCTATAACCAAATCCTTGATTGCTTGCTCGTTCATCGTTGCCTCCGTTTGTGCGCTTGCTCCGCTATAAAGCAAGTCACCCTTTCTTCATTACTATGACATCTTCCCGTTGGGAAAGCAAAAATTCGTTTCTCTCCTTCACGCTGCGGAAAAGGAAAATTCTTCCGAGCTTGGGGGAGGGCGCCTCGTCATGAAACTCGCCGTCAATGCGCGTGGTCTCGTCAGAAAAAATATCAATGAGAAAATCGTGTATACCGCGCCTTGCGCCGCGATTCACGTCCTGCGAATTGAAGGTGCCGTTAAAGGCGCGGCGGGAATTGAAGATACCGAAAATCTCGCCGTTTTCCTTCAAGGTGTAATCCCCGACAAAGCGCGAGTTCTTCATTCTGTCCTCGAAAAAGGTCTCCTTAGCCGTGTCATAATACAAAATGCTGTAATTTTCGCCCTTCAAGCAGAGGCTCTCGTACTTGTCGGGAGAAAACTCCTGCTCTATCATCACCGTGCCAATGCGGATATAGCTTTCGTCATCCTCACTCAAATGCACGTGATACCACATTCCGCCAAGGTCAAAGGCCTTGTGCGACTCGCGCCAGAGGCGAAGCGCCTCCTCGTCCTTATTGATGTCAACTATTCTCGTCCAGCCGATACATTTGGCATAATTATAGGTTTTGAAAAACTGGCTGACAATGGTGCGAATGCCAAACTCATCTGTCGCTTCTCTGGCAAACTGGATTCTCTTGCAAAAGGCAACCTGCTTTTGTTCGTCCTCCGTCAAATCGGCGCAATCCATACGAAGCCTTGCTACCAGCTCATCGCAAATGATGGCTATCATCGGCTTTTTCTTCCGCGAAGCGTAAAGATATTCCCGCTCCGTCCAGGAAATTCCGTTTGCGTCACAGGAGCCGTACACGCTTCCCAAAAGCAAAATGAAAAAGTCAGAGTCGTCAATCAAATCCTCAATATCGGAAAACTCACCGTTGGTAGACACGGTGAAATGCTCCATACCGATGGGCATTACGCGGCAGTCAAGCAGCGTGTCAATGACGATGTTTCGCTCGTCACGCAGGCTCTGAAAGGCAGAGGAAATAAACGCTGTATATATTTTTTTATCCGTCATTCCGTTTTTCGCTCCCGTTCCGCGCGGCCTTTTTGCCACGTCGGCGCTCTTTTTTATCATTATAATATATATTTATTCTTTTTGTCAAGCGAAAGCCTTGCAAAGCGGCAAAAAATATGTTATACTATATAAAGGAGTTTTTTCGAATAAATGCAAAATGACGGGCAAAAGGGCGCCGCCAAAGCGAAAAACGCATACACTTCGGCCCTTCACCCGTTTTAAAGGAGTTATTATGTCCAGTTATCGTAAGGAACGCATTAACGACGCCGTTGCCCAGGAGCTTTCTATTGCGCTTCGCACCGCCAGAGACCCCGTTCTTGCCTCGGCCTTCGTCTCGGTTACCAGAGCCGAGGTTGCCGCCGACTTAAAGAACGCCAAAATTTTCGTTTCTTTTTTGTCGGGTGAGGAAAAGGCGGTTCTGACCGCCTTGAAGCGCGCATCGGGTATGCTGCGCCGCCACCTTGCCACCACCTTGAATCTTCGCATCACCCCCGAGCTTCTCTTTGTGTCTGACCGTTCTCTTGCCCACGGCGCGCATATCGCCTCTCTTCTGAATCAGATTCAGGAGGATGACAAGCGCATCGCCGCAGAAAGAGAAAAGGCCGAGGCCGCCGCAAGCGAGGAAGGCGAAAACTAAGCACCCAAACGCCAAGCCGCACCGACAGGCTCTGATAAAGCCTACGCGGCCGCACCGTAACGAAAGGATTTTTTATGTCTTTTTTTCCTGATTTGAATATTACGCAGACGGTGGAGCGGCTTTCCGCTCTTCGTCAGCCCATCGTCCTGATGCACCGCCATCCTGACGGAGATACCGTTGGCAGCACGGTTGCCTTAATGCACGTTTTGAAGGAAATGGGCGCCTCCCCCGTTGGCCTTTGTGCTGACCCGATGCCCGAGCGCCTTGCCTTTCTGACAAAGGGCCTTCCCATTTACACCACCCTGCCCGACGGGCAGCACGACATTGTTTCGGTGGACGTGCCCTCCGTTCAGCAGATGGGCGAGCTTGGCCCTGTTCTCGTGGGTGAGCACGCGCCCTGCCTGATGATCGACCATCACGCCATCGGCTCTCCCTTTGCCCCTCATCTGATTGACCCGAGCGCCGCCGCCGCAGGCGAGCTTGTGTATCTTCTGGCCGAGAAGGCACTTCATATGGGGCTTATCAAGCAGATTCCCGTTGAGGCCAAGACGGCCATGTACGCGGCCCTCTCCTCCGATACGGGCTGCTTCCGCTATTCCAACACCACCTCGCGCACGCTACGCATTGCCGCGGCACTCTTGGAGGACAAGGCGGTGGATTCCGCCAAAATCAATCACCTTCTTTTTGAAGCCAAGAGCGAAAGACAGCTATTGGCCGAGGCCTACGCCATTGAGCATACCAAAACGACCAACGGCGGAAAAATAGCCTGGGTTACCATCACCCAAGACGAGCGCCTGGCCCTTGGCGTTGAGGAGGAGCATTTAGACACCGTAATTGATATGGTGCGCTCGCGCATCGGCGTTGAAATCGCCTTCTTTATCCGCGAAAGCAAGGACGGAAGCTTTAAGGCCTCCCTGCGCTCCAACGGCTTTAACGTGGCAGAGGTTGCCTCCACCTTCGGTGGCGGCGGTCACGTTCGCGCCGCAGGCTGTACCATCGACGCCCCCGATATTGACGCGGCCTTCAAGGCCTTGCTCGATACAATTTTGGCAAGAGTATAAAAGAACGCAAAAAGAAAAGAGGTATCCGTATGAAAGCCGTTAAGAAAGCCATCATTCCCGCTGCAGGTCTTGGAACGCGTATGCTTCCCATATCTCATGCCGTTCCCAAGGAGATGCTCCCCATCGTAGATATGCCCGCTATTTCCTATTTGGTGGAGGAGGCCGTAGCAAGCGGCATTGAGGACATTCTGGTTATCACCAACAGAGAAAAGGACGCTATGGAGTCCTTCTTTGACTATTCCCCCGAATACGAGGCGCGCCTCGCCCTTTCGGGCAAGACGGCGGAAATCGAAAGAATGCGCCGCATTGCCGATAGTGCCAACGTCTTTTTCCTTCGTCAGAAGGAGGCCAAGGGCTTGGGCCACGCCGTTGGCAGAGCCCGCAGCTTTGTGGGAGACGATCCCTTCGTTGTTTTGTACGGTGACGATATTATTTTCTCCGAAACGCCCGTTTGCCGTCAGCTGATGGACGCATATGAAGCTTACGGTCGGCCCGTTGTCGGCGTGAAGCCCGTTCCCATGGAGCAGGTACGCAAATACTGCTCCTTGAAGGCAGAAAAAATTGAGGGCACGGACAACCTCTATTTCTGTGACGATATGATTGAAAAGCCCGCGCCCGGAAAAGAGTACACCAACCTTTCCATTTTGGGTCGCGTTTTGTTAACCCCCGAATTCTTTGATATTATTGATGCACTGCCCCCCGGAGCAGGCGGCGAAATTCAGCTGACCGATGCAATGGCAGAGTACGCCAGAGCCAAGGGCGTGACCGCCTTGGAGTTTGAGGGCACGCGCTACGATATGGGCTCCAAGCTCGGCTTTATGATGGCCAACGTCGCCAAGGCCGTTACTCACCCCGAAATCAAGGACGATTTTATCGCATTCCTGCGCGAATTTACCAAGGGCCTCTGATATGAAGAACGCCCTTGCTTGCCGCGAGGCAGAAAGCGCCGACCTTCCCCTTCTCGTCGAGGCGGAGAGCCTTTGCTTCCCGTCTGACGCCTGGTCGGAAGCGCTCCTGCGCTCCCATATGGACTCTCCCGTCGGCAAATCTCTGATTTTAGAGGCAGACGGATGCCCCGTTGCGTATCTGCTTGCCTCAGTCATTTGGCCCGAGGGCGAGGTGCTTCGCATTGCCACCTTGCCAAGCCATCGCCGAGGCGGCTACGCCAAGGCATTACTTACACACTTTTTAGAGGCGCTTCCCGTCTGCTTTTTAGAGGTGCGCGCCTCCAACGTCGCCGCGCGCCTGCTGTACGAATCCTTGGGCTTCGTCTTGACGGGCACGCGCGCCTGCTATTACCAAAATCCAACGGAGGACGCTTGTTTATACAAGAAGGACAATGATACGCATATTAGGCTTTGAAAGCTCCTGTGACGAAACCGCCGTTGCCGTCGTGGAGCAAAACGAGAGCGGAGAACTCCGCATTTTATCGAACGTTGTGGCCTCCCAGGTGGACACCCATCGGTTATACGGCGGCGTCGTTCCCGAAATTGCCAGCCGCGCGCACACCGAGGCCATCTCCGCTTTGACCTATCAGGCGTTAGAGGAGGCAGGGCTGACGCCCAAGGACATCACCGCCGTGGCCGTTACCTCGCATCCCGGGCTTATCGGGGCGCTTCTGGTCGCCGTTAATTTTGCCAAATCCTTTGCGCTCTCCTACGGGCTTCCCATATACAGCATCGACCATATGCGCGCCCATATCGCCTCTGCCTTTTTGGCAGAAAGAGCGCCCGATTTTCCCTTTCTCGCTATCACCGTTTCGGGCGGGCATACCTCGCTTTACGCCGTCCTTTCCCCCACGGAAAGCCGTCTTGTCGGTGCCACGCGCGACGATGCCATCGGCGAGGCCTTTGACAAGGTTGGGCGGCTTTTGGGCCTGCCCTACCCCGCAGGTGCCGCCTTTGACAGTCTTGCCAAGGAGGGCTTACAGGAAGCAACAGGAGAGAGCGATGCCGCCCTGGCGCTTGCCCTTTTCCCCAAATCTCCCTTTTACCGCGACCTCACCTACCGTCTCCCCTCCCCCGCTTTGCATGACGGAAGCCTGGATTTTTCCTTTTCGGGCTTAAAAACCGCCGCGGTTAACCTGATGCACCATTTAAAGCAAAAGGGCGAGACCCTTCCCGCCTCACTCTTTGCCGCCCGTTATACCTATGAGGCCGTCTCGGCCATTGCCAAAAAGGCAGAGGAGGCGCTTGTGCAGTACAACCTTCCCGCCATCGTGCTTTGCGGCGGTGTTGCCGCCAACTCGCATTTGAGAAACGCCCTTCGCGCGATTTGCGAAAAGCACAAGAAGGCCTTTTTCGTTCCCCCTCTCTCCCTTTGCGGAGACAACGGCGCGATGGTCGCCGCCGAGGGCTGCTTTGCTTATCAGTATGCCTCGCCCGCTTCAAGCGGGCTGAACGCCTCCGCCGCCGATTAAGCGGCAACTAAGAAAGGATATCACCGTGAAACGTATCATTGAAGAAGCCTCCGTCTCTGCGGGAAAGCGCGAATGTGTGCCGCCCGCCGTCATCCGCCGCCTGCCGCGCTATCATCGCTTTCTCGGCGAGATGCTGCGAAACGGCAAGCTGCGAACCAGCTCCTCCGAGCTTTCGCAATGTATGGGCGTCACCTCCTCGCAAATTCGGCAGGATTTAAACTATTTCGGCGGCTTCGGCCAGCAGGGCTACGGCTACAACGTCAAATTCCTGCACGATTCTATTGCCGACCTTTTGGGAATGGAGGAGGGCTTTTGCGTTGTCGTTATCGGCGCGGGAAATTTGGGTCGCGCCTTGGTACATAGCCATATGTTTGAGCATCGCGGCATCACCCGTCTTGCGATGTTTGACGTTGACCCTGCCATTATCGGTACACAAATCAACGGCATTCCCGTTTATAACGTGGAGGATTTAATTCCCTTCTGCCGCGAGAACAAGGTGGACATCGGTGTTTTAACCACCCCCAAGGACGAGGCCCCCTTCGTTGCCGAGCAGCTGGCGAAGGCAGGCGTTTCGGGCATCTGGAATTTTTCCAATATGGAGATTTCGCTTCCCGAATACGACGTTGCCATTGAAAATATGCATATGGGAGACTCCCTGATGGCCCTTTGCTACGGCCTTAAAACCAAAAAGCTTTTAAAGAAAGAGCAAAAATAGCCTATCGAGAGTAACAGTTTATGACAGAAAAAAGCTATCAAATCAAAAAGGGCGTGCTTGCCTCTCAAAGCTCCGTCTTTTCGGAAGCAAGTGCCGAGGAGCTTCGCCTGCTTCTCGTTTTACACGAGAATGAGGACGGGCTGCCGCTTTCCGCCCTGGCCGATGCCGCTTCCCTCTCCGTCAAGGAGACAGAGGCCGCCCTTTCCTTCTGGCGCGGTGCGGGCATCGTAAAGGCCAAAAAAGCAGAAAAAGCAGAAAAAACCGAAAAAGCCGAAGCGCCCGATGGCGACAAGGCACCCAAGGAAAAAAAGAAGCCCGTGGAGCAGAACGAGGGTCTTCCCTCCTACTCCATCGCTCATATAGCCGATGCGACCAAGGAAGAGGGGCTCGCCTCCTTCTTTTCAGCCTGCGAGCAAATTCACGGCAAGGAGCTGAACGAAACGGAAATCAGCATTCTGCTCTGGATGCACGAGGAGCTGGCCTTGGATTGTGAATACATACTCATTCTCCTTGCCTTCTGCGAGGGGAACGGCAGAAAGCCCCTGCGCTACACCCAAAAGGTTGCCCACAGCCTTTTTGACAAGGACATTGTCACCGTCAAGGACCTGACCGCGTATATCGAGCGCAAGAACAAAGCGCTTTCCCGCGAAGGCGGGCTTCGCCGTATGTTCGGTATCGGGGAGCGCAAGCTGACCGCCAAGGAGGAGGAATGCTTCCTTCGCTGGTGCACCGAGTACAACTACGGTGACGATATTATCGGGCTTGCCTTTGACATCACCGTTGACGCAACGGGTAAGGCCGCCGTGGCCTACGCCGATAAAATCATACAAAGCTGGAACGCCGCAGGCGTCAAAACCGTTGCCGACGCCGAGCGCTTGGTTGAGGAAAACCGCCAGGCACGCAACCCTGCTTCCAAAAAGGGCAAGGGTCTTTCCCAAGAGGCCAAGGCGGAAAGCCGCGAAATGCAAAGCTTCGACGTTGACGATTTCTTCACCCACGCATTAGAAAGAAGCTACAAGCCCACCGACAAAAAGAACAACCAAGACACGAAAAAGTGAGGAGCATCCTATGGGATACAGTAAAGAGGTCTATCTTGCCGTTTCGAAGAAATTAGAGGAACGCAGACAGCGCGCTACGCGCGCCTCTGACGAGCGCCATCAAAAAATATACGCACTCTCTCCCGAAATCGCGCAAATTGACGCCGCCTTGGCCGGCACCTCTGCCAAGCTCTGCGCCGTTGCCTTCGGCAAGCCCACCAACGCCGAGGCCGAGATTGCCAAAATCCGCGAGGAAAACCTCGCCCTGCAAAAAAAGAGAGCCGCGCTCCTTTCTGAGCTGGGCTTTCCCAAGGATTATACGGCAATTACCTACACCTGCGCGCTTTGCAAGGACACGGGCTACACCGACAAAGGCGCCTGCGAATGTATGCGCCGCCTGCTTGCAGAGGAGTCGCTTCGCGCATCGGGGCTTGGCACCCTTGCGCTTTCCCAAAGCTTTGATAATTTCTCCTTGGATTATTACGCCGACAACCGTCCCTTTGCCGAAAAGGCCCTGCGCGATGCGTTGGCCTTCTCCGAGGATTTTGAAGAGACGCACGCCAACCTTCTTTTCGTTGGCGGCACGGGACTTGGCAAAACCCATCTCTCCACCGCCATTGCGCGCCGCGTGATTGAGCGGGGCTTTGACGTGGTGTATGACATCGCGCCCAACGTCATTGCAGATTTCGAAAAGGAAAAATTCAAGCGCTTTGACGACGAGGAGGATCACACCGAAAAATATTTCCGTGCTGACCTTCTCATCATTGATGACCTTGGCACCGAGGTGGACTCACCCTTTGCCCTCTCGGCCATTTACCGCCTGTTGAACACCCGTCTGAACAACGGCCAAAGCACCATTATCAGCACCAATCTCGGCCAGAAGAATCTGTCCGAGCGCTACGAGGCGCGCATCACCAGCCGCTTGCTCGGCCACTTTATTCCGTACGTCTTTAAGGGCGTTGACGTGCGCCGCCAGAAAAGCTGATGATCTGCTGTGTTACGGGGCATCGCCCCCAGGGCTTTCCCTTTTCCCATTCTCTGCCCTCGCTTTCCCTCTCCCGTTACCGCGCCGCCCTGATTGCCACGGTGGACGAGCTGATACAGATGGGCTACACACACTTTATCACGGGCATGGCGCTTGGCGTGGATTTGGATTTTGCCGAGGCGGTTTTGGCGCTGAAAAAGCAATACGAGGGGCGCGTTACCATTCTTTTGGAGGCCGCCATCCCCTGCCCCGACCAATGCAAAAAATGGCGAAGCGAGGACAAGGCGCGCTATGGCGCGATTCTTGCCGCCTGCGGCGAAACGCGGGTGCTTTCCCCCTTCTACACGCCTGCCTGTATGCACCTGCGGAACGAATATATGGTCGATAAGGCAGACTTGGTTTTGGGCATATGGAACGGCAAGGAGCAGGGCGGCACCTGGGCAACCCTTTGCTACGCCAAGAAAAAAAGCAAGCCGATTCGCTTGCTTCGCTTGCAGGATTTTTTATAAACCAATAAAAAACGCTTTTGACGGATTGTCAAAAGCGTTTTTTGCTTATAGCTCTTTTAGCGCCTCTGCCTTTTCGGCATCGGCAAGCTCGGGGTATTTGGTTTTCAGAAGCGCGAAGATATAGTCAGCCGCCTTCTCGGAGCCGTAATGCTTTTCACGGTGAGCAAGCGCTTTTTCCCGATACCCGTCAAGAAGCGCGGGATTTTGGATGCAGGCCTCTATTCTGTCTGCTACCTTCTCTGCATCAAACATTCTCACGGCACTGCCCACGTACTGCTCATAGTACTCGGCAATGCGGCGCTCGATAATGGTGGCGCAGTTGGTGATAATAGCAGGCACACCAAAGAAGGTGGGCTCGGCAATGATGTTACCGCTTTTTCCGCAGAAGAGGTCAGAAGCGGCAATCATCTGAAAAATATTCTGGGCAAAGCCCTGCGGATAGAAGGAAATGTTCTTCCCCGTTTTAAGACTCTTGAAATATTCGTACAGCTCCCGGTTCTTGCCGCAAACGGGCACCAGGTTAATGGGCGCATCCCGTTCTATCAGAATTTCGCAAATGCGCTTCATCTGACCGATGCCGTAGCCGCCCTCTACCAGAATGACGGTAAATTTGTTTTCATCCCAGCCAAGTGCGCGGCGGTTTTCTATCTTATCAACGGGAACGTCAAAGGCTTCCTTGCGAATGGAAAAGGGCACCAGCTTCAAGTTATCCTCGTTGAAGCGCAAAGAATGGTTCTTCAAGGCGTGCTTGTATCCCGTTTCCATAGATACCATACAAAGATCCGCGGGATAGCGGAAGAGCGTGCATATATATGCGTCAGGACAGTACATCGCCGTTAAGGGCTTATTCTTCATCTTGGAGGCGTAATAGTTGGTGGCCCAATGGGTAGACACCACAAGGTCGGGCGCCAGCTCCTCCATATGAGCAACGGAGGGAGGACGGACACCGGGAACAAAGCAGGTCATGGTTGCCCAGTTGGAAATCCGCACGCCCCAAAAATCCATGCTGAAGCAGGTGAAGCGGCTATACGCTCTTGAACGGTTTTGGCGGCGCACCACCGCGGCCATCTTTTCCTCAAATTTACGCATATATTTGTTGCCGCTCTCGGTAAAAAAGTTAGAGCGAACAATCTCGGTCAGGTGGCCGTATTTCTTTTCAAAAGCGTCTGCAATACTACGCATCGGCATAATATGCCCCATGCCCGCTTCGGTAAACGGAAAAAGAACTCTTGGCTTTTTCTGCATACGAACCCCTCCTGTCTGTCATTTTTTCACGGTATGTTCTCTCAAAAGACACCATCATTATACAACTTTTTTCCTCGTCTGTCAATTTCAAACGGGGAAATTACTGCCGATTTCATTTTATTTCACATTTTAAAAAAACAAGGGGGAGAAGCCCAAACGGGCTCTCCCCCTTGTCAAACGAATCGGGTTTCTTACAAAGACTTATTCCGTGACGGAAGCCTTTGCCTGTCTTTTCTTATCAAGATAACGAATGCCGAACAGCACGCCAACCGTCAAGGCAGCGCCAACGGGCAAGCAGATGTAGGCGTTGGGCAAGAAGCCTGCCAGAACGAACATCACGAAGGAGATGCCTGCAACCGTAATGGCGTAGGGCAGCTGGGTCTCCACGTGAGCCACGTGGTTGCACTGTGCGCCTGCGGAGGCCATAATGGTGGTGTCCGAAATGGGCGAGCAATGGTCGCCGCAAACGGCGCCTGCCAAGCAAGCGGAAATGCCAACGAAGAGCAAGGGATCAGCGGGGTTGGGGAACATAGCCGTAACGATGGGAATGAGGATGCCGAAGGTTCCCCAAGAGGTTCCCGTTGCAAATGCCAGGACGCACGCTACCAAGAAGATAACGGCGGGCAAGAGGGAGAGAAGCGCGGTGGGGAAGCTTTCCATCATATTACCAACGAAGTACTTAGCGCCGAGAAGACCCGTGATGTTCTTCAAAGCGGTCGCAAAGGTCAGAATGAGGATAGCGGGCACCATGGCGATAAAGCCGGCAGGCACGCTCTTCATAGCCTCGTCAAACTTCACAACGCGACGGATGAGGAAGTATACGATGGCAAGAACCAGCGCGATAAGACCGCCCCAAGGCAATGCAGCGTAAGCATCGGTAGCACCGAAGGAGCCAACGAAGTCATGATAGTAGTCGCTGCTTGCATCAAAGAAGCCGCCAACGTAAATCAAAGCAAATACGCAAGCCACAATCAGCATAACGATGGGAACAATCAGATCCCAAAGAACACCGTTTCCAACCACCTGCTCGTCCTTTGCCTCTTCGAGCTTGTCGCTCTCGCCGGCAGCGGCCTTGATTTCATAGTCAGCCATCTTGCCGTAATCATAGCCCATGATAGCCAGCGTGATGATGAATACGAAGGTCAAAAGGGAGTAGAAGTTAAAGGGAATGGCGCTGACAAACAGCTGAATGCCCGACATACCTTCCATTTCCACGCAGCCCGAAACAGCAGCCGCCCAAGAGGAAATGGGGGCGATCATGCAAATGGGAGCAGCCGTAGCGTCAATGAGGTAAGCCAGCTTCACACGGGAAACCTTGTGCTTGTCGGTAACAGGGCTCATAACCGAGCCAACGGTCAGGCAGTTGAAATAGTCATCAATAAAAATCAACACGCCCAGAACGAAGGTGGCCAGCAAAGCGCCTGCCTTGGTCTTGATGTGGGCTTCTGCCCACTTACCGAAGGCGGCAGATGCGCCCGTCTTGTTGACCAAGGACACCATAATGCCGAGAATCACCAAGAAGATGAAGATGCCTGCCGTATCGGCGGCAGCGGCAATCAAGCCATCGTTCACAATCGCGTCAAGCGAGCCGGCAAACGCATAGCGCGCAGCCATCAGACCGCCTGCCAAAATACCAAAGAAGAGAGAGGAATATACTTCCTTCGTGATGAGAGCCAAGCCAATGGCAATCAGGGGAGGAAGAAGGGCCCAAAGAGAACCGCGAACCACTGCCTCGCCGCCGCAGGTTCCGCAAGAACCGTCTTCGCAGTCAGAGCAGGCAACCAGCTCTCCGCTTTCCTCGTCAAGAACCTCCATGGTTCCCGCGCAGCTCGCGCAAAGTCCGTCCTCGCAATCGGGACAAGCAACCATTTTTTCAGATCCGCCGGTGAAGCCTTCTACTGCCAAAAGGGCAACGAAGACCAGGGCAACCACCAGCAAAACGATTTTTCTCGTTTTCTTCATGTCAGCCTCCAAAATTATAAAATTAATAAAAAGGACAGCCCTATTATACTCTCCTCTCTCCCTTTTGTCAATCCCTTTTCTGTTTTCCCCCTCTCCATTTCTTTTCTTCCTTTATTATCAAGCCTATTTTCAAAAATTTTTTTGACTTTTTTTCATTTACCTCTTGACTTTAACAAAGTGATGTGTTAAACTGTTAAAGTATTAAATTTAGGAGGCAGTTATGCTGAAAACGAGCAAGGAGAGCCTGAAGGCCCTATACAAAGCCCTTTTATCCTTGGAAAGTGAAAAGGAATGCGAAAGCTTCTTGGCAGATATTTGCACGATGCAGGAGCTGGAATCCCTGGCGCAGCGCTTACAGGTGGCGCAGATGCTTGACGAGGGAAAAAGCTATCTTGAAGTCAACAAGGAAACGGGCGTCAGCACGGCGACCATCGGCCGTGTCAGCCGTTGCCTGCAATACGGAACGGGCGGCTACAAGACCGTCCTTGATAAGCTGAAAGGATAAAAGGAAACTGCAATGAACTTCGACACCTCGATATTAAAGCCCGAGGAGCTGGCAACCTTTGCGTTGCGCGCGCTCTACGTAGAGGCGGGCTACAAGCAATTTAAAATGAGCAAGTTTGAGGAATATGACCTGTATTCCAAAAACAAGGATTTTCTGGTTTCGGACGGGGTTATCACCTTCACCGATACTGACGGAAAGCTTCTGGCCTTGAAGCCTGACGTTACCCTTTCCATCATCAAAAGCTCCAAGGACACAGGCGAGCTTGGCAAGTATTTTTATGACGAAAACGTGTACCGTATTTCCAAGGACTCGCATTCTTACAAGGAAATTCGGCAAACGGGCCTTGAATGCATCGGCCGCATCGGAAACGAGGAGATAAAGGAGGTTTTATCTCTTGCTCTTTCGAGCCTGTCGCGCATCTTCGCCAAATACAAGCTCTCGGTTTCCTCCGTTACGCTTGTTGACGCTTTGCTTGAAGCATACGGCCTTTCGGGCGAGAAGATTCCCGCCTTTTATCAGGCCTTGAAGGAAAGAAATCTCTCTCTTCTTTCCACCCTTTGTGAGAATGAGGCATTCGCCGCGCTCTCGCTTCTCTTCTGCGTGGAAAAGGATTATCCGACAGCACTTGCCGCCTTGAAGCAAATTGCCGTTAGCGAAAAAAGCCTTGCGGCGCTCTTCGCCCTTGAAGCCGTTTTGGAGGGACTGCCGACGGATGCCGTTTCGGTGGATTTCTCCATCACCTCCTTCGACGGCTATTATAACGGCGTTGTTTTCAAGGGCTTTGTTGACGGTATTGCCAGCCCCGTGCTTTCGGGCGGTCAGTATGACAGACTGATGAAGAAGATGGGGCGCGCAAGCTCCGCCATCGGCTTTGCGGTATATATGGACGCCATTTCAGGCTATGCGCCCGAAAAGGCCGCCGAAAAGGATGACTATATTCACGTGGCGTTGCCCAAGGGCCGCCTTGGCGAAAAAATATACGAAATGTTTGAAAAGGCAGGCTATCCCTGCCCCGAAATCCGCGAAAAAACGCGCCGCCTGATTTATGAAAACAGCGAGAAGAAAATCCGCTTTTTCTGGGTTAAGCCCTCGGACGTTTCCATTTACGTAGAAAGAGGTGCGGCCGACATCGGCGTGGCAGGCAAGGACATTCTGGCCGAATACACCCCCGACGTTTACGAGCTTTTAGACTTGCACGCAGGCAAATGCCGTATGGCCGTTGCCGGCAGGAAGGATTTTAAGGACGACGAAAGCAAGACCCTGCGCGTTGCCACCAAATTCTCCAAAATTGCCAAGGATTTCTATGCGGAGAAATGCCGCGATATTGAAATTATCCACTTAAACGGCTCCATTGAGCTTGCGCCCCTGCTTGAGCTTTCGGACGTCATTGTTGACATTGTGGAAACGGGAAAGACCCTGCTGGAAAACGGGCTCGTTCCCTTTGAGACCATTCTGCCCATCAGTGCGCGTTTGATTGCCAACAAGGCCGCATATAGCTTCAAGGGCGAAAAAATCGAAGAAATCAAGAAAGAGCTTTCAAAGCTGGTGGTAAGCACAAATGATTAAGATATACAAATACGGAGAGCTTTCTCCCGAGGAAATTTTTGCAAGAAACGATGAAGAGCTTGACGTTTCAGAGGCGGTTTCCGCCATCATCGAAAACGTCAAGGCGCGCAAGGACGAAGCGCTTTTCGAGTACTGTCTGCGCTTTGATAAGGCAAACCTCTCCTCCTTGGAGGTAACGGCCGAGGAAATTGAGGAGGCCTTTTCCTTGGTGGACGAGGAATTTCTCGATACGCTGCGCGAGGCGGCCAAAAACATCACCGCCTTTCACGAAAAGCAGAAGCGCACGAGCTTCATTATCAACGAAGAGGACGGCGTGGTTGTCGGCCAGAAGATAACCCCCATTGAAAAGGTTGGTCTTTACGTGCCGGGCGGCACGGCGGCCTACCCCTCCACCGTCTTAATGGACAGCATTCCTGCCAAGATTGCAGGCTGTAAAACCCTTTGCATCACCACGCCGCCTAAGGCTGACGGCAAAATCAACCCCTACATTTTGGCCGCCGCCAAGATTGCGGGCGTGGACAGAATTTTCAAGCTAGGCGGCGCTCAGGCCGTTGCCGCTTTGGCTTACGGAACGGAAACGGTGCCCAAGGTTGATAAAATCGTGGGTCCGGGAAATGCGTACGTGGCCGAGGCCAAGCGCCAGGTATTCGGTCGGGTGGCTATTGATATGATTGCAGGCCCCAGCGAAATATTGGTGATTGCCGACGAAAAGAGCAACCCTGCCTTCGTTGCGGCAGACCTGCTTTCCCAAGCCGAGCATGACAAAATGGCAAGCGCCGTTTTGGTGACCGACAGCGAGGCACTGGCTCTTGCCGTTCAAGCGGAGATTGAGCGCCAGCTGGCCCTTCTTCCTCGGTGCGAGATTGCGCGCGCTTCTATCGACAATAACGGAAAAATCATCGTGACCGACAATCTGACCGAGGTTTTGGCCGTTGCCAACGAGATTGCGCCCGAGCATTTGGAGCTTTGCTTAGACAACCCCTTTGATTATCTCGATAAAATTCAAAACGCGGGCAGCATTTTTATGGGCAGATACTGTCCTGAGGCGCTGGGCGACTACTTTGCAGGCCCTAACCACACGCTTCCCACCTCCGGCACCGCTCGCTTTTCCAGCCCCCTGTCCGTTGACGATTTCGTAAAGAAATCCCAGTACACCTATTACACGGAGGACGCCTTGCGCCGCGTTTACGGCAAGGTTGCGCTCTTTGCCGAGCGCGAGGGCCTTTCTGCCCACGCCAGAAGTGCAACCGTGCGCTTTGAGGAGACGGAAAATGAGTAAGTTTTTAAATAGCCGTCTTTCCGCCTTGGAGGCCTACGTGCCGGGTGAGCAGCCCAAGGATATGGCCTACATCAAGCTGAACACCAACGAATCTCCCTTCCCCCCTGCCCCCGCCGTCAGAGCGGCCTTGACCGAGGACACCGTAGGCAAGCTTCGCCTTTACTGTGACCCCGAGGCAACGAGCTTGAAAAAAGCCCTGGCCGACACCTATGACACCCTTCCCTCCCGCGTTTTCGTCTCCAACGGCTCGGATGACATTCTGAACTTTGCCTTTTTGGCCTTTGGCGAGGGAGGCGTGGTATTCCCCGAAATCTCCTACGGCTTTTACGAGGTTTTCGCCAAGCTTCACGGCGTTCCTTATGAGGCAATTCCCTTGGCCGAGGATTTCAGCATCACCCCCTCCGACTACTACGGCAAGGGCAAGATGATTTGTATTGCCAATCCCCACGCCCCCACGGGCATCGCCCTTTCCCTCTCGGAAATCGAAGAAATCGTCAAGCGCAATCCCGACAGCGTCGTTCTGATTGACGAGGCCTACGTGGATTTTGGCGGCGAATCCTCTGCCGCCCTGACGAAAAAATACGCAAATCTTCTTTGCGTCGGTACCTTCTCCAAATCGCGCAGCATGGCAGGGGCAAGACTCGGCTTTGCCATTGCCTCGGAGGCCTTGATAGAGGACTTGGAAAAGGTAAAATACGCCACCAACCCCTACAACGTCAACTCCCTCACACAGCTTCTCGGCGTTTTGACGCTGGAAAACCAAGCCTATTACACCGAAAACTGCGAAAAAATCATAAAGGCCCGCGCCTATACGACCGAGGCCCTGCGCGCCCTCGGCTTTACCGTTTTGCCCTCCAAGGCCAATTTCGTTTTCGCCAAGAGCGACAAAATTTCGGGTGAAGCACTCTACCTTGCCTTGAAAAAGAGGGGCATTCTCGTGCGCCATTTCGGAAAGCCGCGTATTGCCGACTTCAACCGCATCACCGTGGGAAGTCAAGCGGATATGGAAAAGCTCGTTGAAGCTGTCAAGGCCATTCTTGCTGAATAACCCCTTCTCCCGATATTTCTTCTAAAAGAAAGGATTACCCCATGAGAAACGCAACCATCAACCGCAAAACCGCCGAAACCGATATTTCCCTTTCCCTTTGTCTTGACGGCGAGGGCAAGGCAGAAATAAAAACGGGCTGCGGCTTTCTTGACCATATGCTCACCCTTTTCGCGCACCACGCCAATATGGATCTTTCCGTTTCCTGCCGCGGAGACGTTGAGGTGGACTATCACCACACCACCGAGGACATCGGCATCGCCCTCGGTGACGCCATAAAGGCAGCCTTGGGTGAAGGACGCGGCATTGCCCGCTACGGCCATATCATTCTGCCGATGGACGAGGCGCTGCTTCTTTCCGCCTTAGATATTTCGGGGCGCGGCATGGCCATCTTTGATTTGAACATTCCCACAGAGAAGGTCGGCGACTTCGACACCGAGCTTGTGGAGGAATTTTTCATTGCCCTTGCGCGCCGCGCAAGCATAACCCTGCATATCAGACAGCTGGCAGGACTCAATTCGCACCACATCATCGAGGGTGCCTTCAAGGCCTTCGCCCGCGCTTTGCGCGCCGCCGTTAAAACGGAGGGCGGCGACAAAATCCCCTCCACCAAAGGAGTTCTCTGATGATTGCTATCGTTGAATACGGCGTTGGAAACCTCTTTTCCCTCTGCTCTTCCTTGGCCGCTCTCGGCATTGAGGCCGAGGTCACGGCAGACAAGGCGGCGCTTTCCCGCGCCTCCCACATCATTTTGCCCGGTGTTGGCGCGTTCAAAGACGCGGCCGCGCTCTTACAAAAGGATGGGCTTGCCGACTATTTGAAGGCCACCGCCAACGAGGGCAAGCCGCTTCTCGGCATCTGCCTCGGTATGCAGCTGCTCTTTGAGGAGAGCCACGAGTTCGGGATTCACCGCGGGCTTGGACTTTTAAAGGGCAAAATTCTCCCCATAGCCCCCAAAATTCCCGAAAGCTACAAAATCCCCCACATTGGCTGGAATCC
>JAZRFK010000032.1:0-1769 GCA_045661325.1 Eubacteriales bacterium
GCCGATAAGCTCGATACCGCAATCGATTTTGCGCTTTTCGAGGTTACGATAGGGAACAACCGCCTTTGTAAAGCCGAGTCTCGCGGCTTCCTTAACTCTTTGTTCGAGATTAGAAACGGCTCTGACCTCACCCGAAAGACCGAGCTCGCCGATGGCAATGAGGTCGTCGGGAACAATTTTATCGCGAAGAGATGATATGAGCGCCATAGCAACTGCGAGGTCACTGGCCGGCTCGTCGATATGTAAACCACCGATTACGTTAAGGTAGGCATCGTTTGCAGAAAAGCGCATATTGAGTCGCTTTTCAAGAACTGCAAGAATGAGGTTGAGTCGGTTGTAGTCAATTCCGTTTGACGTTCTTCTCGGTGCAGGGAATACCGTGGGTGAAACGAGCGCCTGAACCTCGGCAATAAGGGGACGAGTACCCTCGATGGTGCAGAGTGCACAGTTGCCCGACGCATTTTTGGGTCGGTCGGCAAGGAGCATTTCCGAAGGATTGCATACCTCGATAAGGCCCTTATCTCCCATCTCGAAAACGCCTATCTCATTAGTTGAGCCGTAACGGTTCTTCATTGCGCGAATGATTCTATATGAGTGCTGACGGTCGCCCTCAAAATAGAGAACGGCGTCAACCATATGCTCAAGGATTTTAGGACCTGCGATAGAGCCTTCTTTGTTTACGTGACCGACTAAAATAACGGAAATACCGTCATTTTTTGCCTTTGTAATGAAAGCGAGGGTGCATTCCTTTATCTGAGTTATAGTGCCGGGAGCACTTGAAATCTTGTCGGAATACATTGTTTGAATGGAGTCGACAATAACGACGTCGGGCTTGACCTTTTCAAGCTGTGCTAAGGTCTTTTCAAGCTCTGTTTCTGTGAGAATGAAGAGATTTTTGCCTACGATTCCAAGTCTTTGAGCACGGAGCTTGAGCTGACCTGTAGACTCCTCACCCGAGATATAGAGCACCTTTTTATTTTCACCGAGCGCATCGGAAATCTGCATAAGAAGGGTGGATTTACCGATTCCGGGTTCACCTGAAAGAAGAACGACCGAGCCGTGTACAAGACCGCCACCGAGCACTCTGTCGAGCTCTGAAAGACGGGTATTGCTTCTTATGTAATCGGGAAGCTCAGTCTTATCAAAGGGAAGAGCGACGTTGTCGCGTCCGCTTGTCAAGGTTTTGTGCTTAACTTCACTTGGCTTTTCGGGAGCTGTTGAGATAACGTCCTCGACGAGCGAGTTCCACGCGCCACACTGATTGCATTTGCCAAGCCATTTGGGAGAAATGCAACCACATTCTGAGCATATATAAACAGTTTTTAATCCTTTCATATTTTTTCGTCCTTTTTTGTGTTTTATTTGATGCTAAATTGGGATTTAACGGTGAGATTGAAAAGTTAGTTTGAGAAGGAATAATGTTCTTTTTGAAAAAAGAACCAAAAACTTTTTAAATAGTTTATCGGCAAGATTTTGCGCAAATTGTGTCAACGAGTTGACACTAAAAGATTTTTTCTGCATTTTAACAGGCGCAGAAAAAATCTAAATTTGCTACCTCAAATCATAGAGATTTCGCTATGCTTATGGCTATAATGCGATGTAGCAAATTACAGTTTTTGTTCGCAAATGAACAAAAACATTTGAGTTAGCCATCGCAGAGGGATAACTCGTAATTTGCGCGAAATCTGTGGACTCTGCTCAAGCTATATGGCTACACTCAAAAAAGTTTTTAAGTTTTTTGGGGTGTGGGGCGGCTTTTTCAAAAAAGC
>JAZRFK010000033.1:0-29851 GCA_045661325.1 Eubacteriales bacterium
AGGACCTTCGGGGCCTTGGGGACCTTCGGGGCCTTGAGGACCTTCGGGGCCTTGCGGGCCAAGGGGACCCTGAGGGCCTTGCGGACCTTCTTGACCTCGGGGACCAACAGGGCCACGAGGGCCAACGGGACCTTGCGGCCCCTCAGGGCCTTGGGGGCCCACCGGGCCTGCGGTTGCGATGGGCGCGAAATCATCGCTCTCTCCGGGATAGCCCTGCGGATTGTTGACGGCCACCACGTACAAGCCACCCTCGTACGTGACAAGCTGTCCTGCATAATATCTGCGCCCTAATACGAAGGGCACGGGAAAAGTCTGTGAAGGCGGACAGCACCCACGGGAGCATCCCGCAGAGTGACATCCTCTGTGGCAGCCTTCGCCGCAGGAGCCGTTTCCTTTATGACGCTTCATATGCGGCTCATAGCATTCAGCCATATATGCGTTTTCCTTTCAAATAGCATTTTAGAGGAGCAAGGAGGCAAGTCCTGTCAGCCGCCAAGCCCCATCATCATTCTATGCGCTTTCCGCGCGCGAGTTCTTTTGCCTTTTCTTTTGGAAAAAGGAATTGACGAAACGAAAATTATTTGATATACTAAATGAGAAGGATTGATGGCAGGATACTGCCGTCAAAGCGGAAAGGACGACTATGAATTACAGAGAAAAATTTATCGAATACTACCGCCAACACATCAAAAGACCGGGTGCTGAGGAGCTTTTGTCGTATCTTGAAAGCCCACAATCCGATTTTTTCACCGCCCCTGCCTCCACCAGATTTCACGGCTGCTACGAGGGCGGCCTTTGCGAGCATAGCGTGAACGTATACGAGGCACTTTGCGCCTATGTAAAAAGAGACCGTTTCGTTCAGGAATACGGGCTTTCCTTTTCGGAGGAATCCTTGGCGATTGCGGCCCTGCTTCACGATTTGTGCAAGGTAAACGTCTATAAGGCAAGCACGCGCAACGTAAAAAAGGACGGGGTTTGGACCACCGTTCCCTTCTACGAATTTAATGACGAGCTTCCTTACGGTCACGGTGAAAAATCCGTTTACATCGTCAGCGGCTTTATGCGCCTTTCGCGCGAGGAGGCCTTTGCCATTCGCTATCATATGGGCTTTTCCAAGGACGAGGAAGCCAAAAACGTATCGGCCTCCTTTGAAAAATATCCGCTTGCTATGGCACTTTACGTTGCCGATATGGAGGCCACCTTTATTATGGAGGAGCGCCTCGGCAAAAACGAAAATTAAGAGGGCTTGACCGTGTTTTCAAAGTGCATTCCCGCGCTTTTGCTTCCTTGGTACAGAAAGGTGGCACGAGCGCTTCCCTGGCGCGAAAATCCAACGCCCTACCGCGTTTGGTTATCCGAAATTATGCTGCAACAAACGCGAGTGGAGGCAGTTATTCCCTATTATGAGAGATTCCTTTCCGTTTTTCCCACGGTTGCGAGTCTTGCCAAAGCCGATGAAGCGCAGCTGATGAAATGCTGGGAGGGGCTTGGCTATTACAGCCGTGCCAGAAATCTCAAGCGCGCAGCCATTTCCGTTATGAGCGTTTTTGGCGGCGACTTCCCCTCTCGCTACGAGGATATTCTTTCGCTTTCGGGCATTGGCGAATACACAGCAGGGGCTATCGGCAGTATTGCTTTTGGGCTTCCCACGCCCGCTGTTGACGGAAACGTGCTTCGCATTTTAGCGCGCTTAACGAAGGATGAGCGCGACGTTCTTTCGCCTGCCTTGAAAAAGGAATACAGGGAGGGGCTTGCGGCCATTTATCCGTCAGGCAAAGAGGCAGGAGAGCTGACGCAGGCCTTTATGGAAATCGGGCAAAGGGTTTGCACGGCAACAGGCAAGCCGAGGTGCAACGACTGTCCCCTTGCCACACTTTGCGCCTCCAAGGACGGCGCTTACGCCCAAATTCCCTACCGCGCACCGAAAAAGGCGCGCAGGATAGAAAAAAAGACAGTTTTTCTTTTTCTTTGCGATAACACCTTTGCCCTTTCGCTGCGCGAAAAGGACACGCTGCTCGGAGGGCTTTGGGAGTTTCCGAACGTTCCAGGGCATTTATCCGCAGACGAGGCCTTTGCCTACGCCAAGGATTTGGGGCTTTCCCCCTTGGGCGCACGGGAAATGGGAAGTGCCAAGCACATTTTCACCCATTTGGAGTGGCATATGAAGGGATTTTTGCTTCCTTGCGAAAAAAAAGGTGGCGAAAACCTGGTTTTCGCCACCGAAGAGGAGCTACAGCAACGCTATGCCGTGGCCTCCGCCTTTCGCTATTTTAAAAATTTCATTGCGGAGAACGGCTAATCGTTTTCGCCGCACTGCTTTGCGTCCGAGGTGTCTTACACCTCGGGCGTTTTTATTATTTCGGGCTCCGAAAGAGAGAGCTCTCTGAGCTTCACGCCTGCGCGAACGGCCAGAATCAGATAAACCATTACCCACAGATGAAAGACCAAATCAACGATACTGTCAAGCGAAATGCCAAACAGAATGAAATAACCTGCCGTATCAATGGTAAAGCAAATGAGCGCAAAAATCATCCAGCCGTATTTTTCGGGCTTTTTTCCGAAGAAAAAGGCAAGCACGTACGGCACGAGCATCAGAACGGCAACCCCGGCAAGCGGCAAAATCCAAGACGCGTACGAGGGAATCTCCAAGGCAAGCACACAGGGAAAAAGGGCCGTAAAATACGGAATGGAGGCCGAAAACAAAAAGTAGGTATCGCTTCCCAAAAGAAGCAGAATGATATTCACGAGCGTAAAGGCGGCCATAACAATCAGATTATAGCGACTGGTTTCATAGCTTTTCAAATATTTTTCTTTCATCGCAGTCTTTTCCTTCACCATTTATGATTTATTTATAAAGGATTATTCGGGGAGTGTTAAATCGTTTTCCTTAATCCATCCGATGCGGCGAAGAACGAGGGAGAACGCAAGGGATAAAAGCGCGGGAAGAATGAAGCAGATAAGCGCAAGGCCGAGCCAGTCAACCCAGGTAACAGAGAGAGGATATTCACCGCCGAACCAGCCGAGAATGATGCCGATAGGGCCAAGCAGGCCGCAGGTTCCCATACCCGAATTGATGGCGGCACCGTACATCTGTATCTGAAAGACGCAGGTTGCCAAGGGGCCCGTGATGGCAGACGCAAGAACAGGGGGGATCCAAAGGCGAGGATTCTTAACAAGGTTGGGCATTTGCAGCATACTGGTGCCAATACCCTGCGAAACGAGGCCGCCCCAACGGTTTTCACGGAAGGACATTACGGCAAAGCCCACCATATGCGCGCAGCAGCCCGCCACGGCGGCACCGCCCGCAAGAGCAAGGCCAACGGCGTTTTCGGGCACGGTCAGGACGCCCTCAATAAGACGCGAGGCACCCGAAAGACCGATAGCGGCACAAATGGCCGCAGAGGAGATGGGCAGGGTCAGCGCGATGCCGACAACCACCGAGACGAGAAGACCCATTACGAAGGGCTGTTGAAGCGTTGCCCAGCCGATAAAGGTACCAACGTAGCTGACGAGCTGTCCGATGTATTTGGCAAACAGAACGGAGAGGCCGCCGCCAACGAGAACGGTTACGAAGGGCGTTACCAGAATATCCACCTTGGTTTCCTTGGAAACTGCCTTACCAAGCTCTACCGCAACGACCGTGATAAGCAAAACGGCCAAGGGGCCGCCCGCGCCACCGATGTCGTTGGCGATAAGGCCCACAAGCGCAGAGGAATAAAGCACAAGGGGAGGCGCCTGCAAGGCATATGCAATGGCAACTGCCATCGCGCAGCCTGCGGCCTTTGCACCGTAACCGCCGATTTGGGCCAGGAAGGAAAGGCCGGGAATCATACCAAGGGCGTTAAAAATGGTCGCAATCAAAAGGGAACCGAAAAGGCCCAGTGCCATAGCGCCCAACGCATCAATTCCGTAACGCTTTGCGGAAATCACGATATTTTTACGCTTCAAAAATTCTTTCATAATCAATTCCTTTCGACGTTTTTTGATTTTTATTAACGTATATTTTAGCACAGAGCATTTCGATTGTCAAGATTCAAAAACATTTTTTAAAGTGCGGAGCGCTTGACTTTTCTGCCCCTGTCTGCTATAATTTCAAGGACAATGATATTGATAAGGAGTTTATTATATATGAAAAGCAAGCCCCCCGTTCAAGCGGAGCGTTATTTTCCCGAGGCCGACGTTGGTCTATCCGCAGCCCAAGCGGAAAAGCGGAAGGCTGACAAGCTGACCAATCGCGTCAAGACCAAGACGGGAAAATCCTATCTGCGTATTATTACGGACAATTTATGCACCTATTTCAATTTGATTTGGGCAATCATCGTCGTCGTTCTGATTTTTGCGGGTGCCGCATTCAAGGAATTTCTCTTTACGGGCATTATTCTTGCCAACACCCTGCTTGCTATTTTTCAGGAGATGAAGGCCAAACGAACGGTGGACAAGCTTTCCTTGCTCACCGCGCCAAAGGCCACCGTTTTGCGAGACGGTGAAGAAATCAGCATTTCGGCAGACGATGTGGTGCTTGACGATGTGGTTATCCTGCGGGCAGGAAATCAAATTCCTGCCGACCTTATTTTACTTGACGGCTCGGTTGAGGTAAACGAGAGTCTGTTGACAGGCGAATCGGACGGCGTTAAGAAAAAAGCGGGTGACACCCTTTTGGCAGGTAGCTTCGTTATTTCGGGCGGATGCCGCGCAAGAGCTGACCGCGTGGGTGCGGATGCATACGTGCAGACTCTGGCAGTAAAGGCCAAGGCCTTCAAGGCCACCGAGTCTTATCTGTTCCGCGATATAAACCGCATTGTAAAAATCATTGGCTTTTTGATAATTCCCTTTTCGGTTCTGATGTTTCTTAACAACCAATCCATGTTCGCCATTCCCGAGGCTCTGCGCCGCACCTGTGCGTCCTTGGTCGGTATGATACCCGCAGGTATGTTCTTGCTGATTACCGTGGCGCTTTCTATGGGCGTTATTCGGCTTGCGATACGCAAGACGATGGTGAAAAATCCTTATAGCATTGAGATGCTGGCGCGCACCAACGTGCTTTGTCTTGACAAAACGGGCACTATCACCGACGGCACGATGCGCGTGGAGAGCGCTTATGAAATAGAGCCCTTAAAGGCAGAGTCTCTCGAACGCGTTATGGCCTCTCTTTTGGCCGCGCAGCCCGATGCCAACTTTACATCCCTTGCCCTTCGCGAAAGATACAAAACCGACTCGCCCATCGCGGCCAGCCATAACGTTCCCTTCTCCTCCAAGAGAAAATGCACGATAACCGCCCTTTCGGGTCTTGGCACGTACGCCCTCGGCGCACCCGAATTTTTGAACGTTGGTGCGCTTTCCGCAGAGGTTGCCTCCCGTATTCAACAGGCGGCCGAGGCAGGCCGACGCGTTTTGATGCTGGCCTTTGCCGAAGAGGAAATTACCGAGGATGCGCTCCCCGAAAAAATGACCCCCAAGGCACTTTTCTTCTTGGAAGACCATATTCGCGAGGAAGCATACGACACTATCCGCTGGTTCAGAGAAAACGGCGTTGCGGTGAAAATCATTTCGGGTGACAACCCTGTAACCGTTGCCGCCATTGCCAAGCGCGTTGGCGTTGCGGGCGCGGAAAATTACATTTCCTTGGAAGGTCTTTCTCCCGAAGAGGCCGCCACTTACGCCGAGAGCTGCTCTGTTTTCGGCCGCGTTACTCCCGAGCAAAAGCACGCCTTGGTGGTTGCTTTGAAGGAAAAGGGATACGTGGTTTCGATGACGGGTGACGGTGTTAACGACACCTTGGCCTTGAAGGAGGCAAATTGCAGCATTGCCATGGCAGACGGAAGCGATGCGGCGCGCGGCCTCAGCAATATCGTGCTTCTTGACAACAACTTCGCCTCGCTCCCCTCCGTTGTGCGCGAGGGACGGCAGGTGGTCAACAACGTGGAGCGTTCCTCTACCTTGTTCTTGATGAAAACCTTTTTCGCCCTGTCGCTTTCCTTGATTTGCATTTTGTCCGGCACGGCATACCCCTATCTGACAACGGGAATGCTTCTTTTCGAGGTGTTTGTTGACGGTATTCCCTCGGTTATTCTCGCCTTGCAAAAGAACGACAAGCTGATTGAGGGGCGCTTCATTTCGGGCGTTTTAAAGCGCTGCTTGCCGAGCGGTATTCTGATTTTGCTTTCCGTGGTCTCGGTGATTCTGCTTCGCCATTTTGGTTTCTTTGCCGAGCAAGAATATTTGACGATGTGCGTTCTCGCTTTGACTTACAGCGGCTTTGTGGCGCTGGTTGTGCTTTGCCTGCCCTTCAACAAAATCCGCGCCGCCTGCGTTGCCTTTTCCCTTGTTGGCACTCTGGCGCTCGCCATTTTTGGCGGCGGAATCGTAGGCGTGACGGTTTTGAACGCAAAAACGATTCTCACAACCCTTGCCATCGTGCTCATTTCCGTTCCCGTGCTTTTGGGGCTTAACAAGCTTTTTGCTTTGCTCTGGGCGCTTTTGGGCAAGCGGAAGAAAAAGAACGCATAACCTTCCACTATGAGAAGGTCAAACCGAAACATCGGTTTGGCCTTCTCCCTTTTTCTCCTTGTGAATATACTGTTAAAAACCAAGCAAGGAGGATGGGGCTATGCCTTCTTTTTGCGGATACGTCTCTTTTTCGGGCGATGCCGTTTCGCGTTTACTGCGATATAGCGAGGGAATGCGACTTTCAGGTGAATATTACGGCATCGCCGCGGAGGGTGGCGTTGGTCTTTGCGCCGCATCGCCCTTTCGCTATCCGCTCCCCTTTCGGTTACGGATTGGGCGGCGGCATTTTCTTGCCGCGTGTCTTGGCGCGCCACGGCCGAGAGGCACGCCGCGCGTTTTTTCCTTTCAACCGGAAAAAATGCTTCTTTCCACCTACATATATGACGGCATTAAGCAGATAGAGCGCGGCTTTACAGGGGATTTCGCCTTCGTTATTCAGGATTTCACTAAGGGAGCCTTGCTTCTTTCGGCCTTTGGCGACCGAAAGCTCTACATTGGCGAAAAGGAGGACGTTTTTTGGTTTTCCTCGCACCCCATTCCTCCCTGCACCGTAGCAATCGAAAAAGGGCTTTACCGCCTGCGACGGTAAAGCCCTCGAAATTATCACTGTATAGTTAACGCAGGAAAAAGAACCAGACAACAAAGGCAATGAGCGCCGCACCGAAGCTAATAAGCGGGATATATTCCCCAATGCCTGACGGTTCCGCATCCTCGGCGGCCGTCTCGTCCTCCTCGCTTTGATAGAGCGCGTCCTCCTCGGCCATTTCCTCCTCGGTAAACGCGTGCGGCGTTAAATCTCCTTCAAGCGCTTCCTTTAAAACGGCGATTCCCTCCTCCTCGCGAATGTTGAAGGCGTTTTTCATAACCGTTTTACGCGCTTCCTCCCGTTCGGGCACATCTGAAATGGCAATATCCAAAAGCGCCTCGCAATCGGCGCAAAGCAAACGGCGGTTGCCATAGCGGTTGACATAGAGAACGGCGGGCATTTCTCCCTCCGCCACGGAAAATTTATTCCTGCACAAAACGCAAGTTTCCATAGTAATCAAGCCTTTCATCTATTAAACTTTGACACCGACAGTATACCAAATGCCCTCTTTTTTGTCAATTCCTTTTGCCAATTTTTAAAGAATTATGGGCACTTTGGGGATTAAAAAAATCAATTTTGTAAAAAATTAAAAAAGGGCTTGACTTTTCTTTTGACATTTAGTATAATAATACGGCAGATTGTACTGCGGCTCTTTCTACTGGGAGAAGTACTCAAGAGGCCGAAGAGGCGTCCCTGCTAAGGATGTAGGTCGGGTTTATCCGGCGCGAGAGTTCAAATCTCTCCTTCTCCGCCAAAAATCGACAAGCGTCGCGAGAGGCTTGTCGATTTTCCTTTTTGAATTATGCAGAGATATCGAAGTGGTCATAACGGGGCTGACTCGAAATCAGTTTGTGCGAAAGCACACGAGGGTTCGAATCCCTCTCTCTGCGCCATAAAAACGGCGAGCGGCTTTTGTCGCTCGTTGTTTTTATATCGGAAGGATTCGTACGGGTCGGGAGTGAATGATTGCCGGGGGCAATCAGAGCCGACCCTGACCGAGCCCGCTGGCGAGAATTCGAATCCCTTTCCCTGCGTCAAAATCGGCAAGCTTCAAGGAGGCTTGCCGATTTTCTTTTTACGTAAAATTATATGCAGTTTTGTGTATGGCGGCTTTTATATACGGAAACTTCCGCTTATATCAACGGAAGCTCCGTCATACGAAGCTTTGCACAGCCGTATGGATAAAGCTCGACCGTTTTGGCCTCTGAAATCGGCAGGCGGCTTTCGGGCACCTTGGCGCAAACGGACTCGTACCCGATTTCAAGCCCCCACGGGATTTGCGTTACCTCGGCCTTAATGACTATGGGCGGATTTTCCGAGCTGAAGGGGCAGTCGGATATTTCGCGCTTTTCCACGGTGAAGAAGGGAGAAGAATAGGCATAGCTCCACTCGGATGTCGGAAGATACTCGTAATCGCAATAGGGGTATTTTCTTTCCACGCCGTCACGCTCGTATTCGTACATCTTTTTTTCGTACGAAATCGGCAGGGAAAATATAAGCGATCCGCACTTGACGCTCTTCAAATCGTGCGGTCTTTCGATAAGAGAAGGCGCCGTTTCAAAGGTGACCTCCACGTGTCTTTGCTCGTTTGCCAAGATGTCAAACGTCAGCTCCTCACAAAAAGAGGTGGGGACGCCGTTGACGCAAAGATTTTTCGCAAAGGAGGGGATTCTGATTTTAAAGCAAACGGGCTTTTGGGCTTCAATATCGTATGAAAGCTTGTTTTCGAAGGGATAATTGGTTTGAAGCGAAACCGTCAACGAGTCCGTTTTCAAAAGGGAGGGAATCGGAACGGCAGAAAGCACCGTGTCCTTGCTGTGCATAAACGCCGAAATGGCAAGCTTGGGCCAGGCTTGGTTGAAATTTGCCGTGCAACAGCCGTAGTTCGGCTCCAGGCCGAAGAGGTGCGCTTCTCCGTTATTGGTGCGGAAAACGGGCTTATTGGGGAATCTTTGGCAGGCTATCTGGTTGCTCATTTGCACGTACTGATGCGTCCACATATCGTCGCTGATGGTGGCAGGAAGCGCGTTAAAGGCAAGCATTTCCAAGCGCTCTGCCCATTTGCCGTCTCCCGTATAGGCAAAAAGAAGCTCGTACGAATACATCTGCTCAACCACGGCGCAAAGCTCCGTTCCCTGTATGGCACTTAACCCCGAAAGGCACTCGTCTCCCGTGAAAAGACCGACAGGGGTGCCGTTATATTCTTTAAGCACCGTTAAAAGACGCTCTGCCGAATCGGTATATTCCTTACCCAGCAAATCACAGCTTATTGCCTCGTGCTTCAGCATCATCGCGATATTGACGATATGCGTTTCGTACGTCCACTTGTTCAAGGGGCGCTTCCAAAGCTCCGTTAGCTCTTCATAGTCCGTTCCCTCTGATTTGACGATGCTTCCAAGCTCGGCAATCCAAGGCTCATCATATTTCTCCCGAATAAAATTGAGAGACACGAAAAGCTCAAACCACCGCGCGCGCCCCCAATTAAAGAGGGATATTTGCTTGCTCACGAGCAATTCATAGTAGTTTTTCAGCACCTTATACACAGCCGCGGGGATTCTTTCGTCTCCCGAGCATTCGTAATAGACAACCAGAACCTTTGCAATCAACTGTACCGCCCAGGTATCGTAGCTTGCGATTTCCTCCTCCTTGCAGGGACAAATCCATCCGCTCGGCTTTTGATAGGAAAGAATGGCATCCACGTATTTTTGGGCTCTGGCTATCAAATCGGCGTCTTCCAAAAGGTAGGCAAGCGGAATAAATCCGTCAAGCCAATAGGGGACTCTTTCCCAGCCCTCCGCGGTGCCGTTTATCCAAGCGCTCTCTCTGACGTCACGCCAGACCTTATCCAAATTGCCGCTGAGGCCTTTTGCCTGTATTTCAAGCTGACGGCGAAGCCAGCCGAGAGGGCGCATTTCCTTTGCCGTATATAAATCCCACTTTTTCATGATGCTCTTCCTTTCCTGTTATATCACGCCATAAATTCCGTGCGGCTTATGATGTGGTTTTGAAATTCCGTATCCAAATCAATGAAATATCCGCTCCAGCCCCATACTCTGACGATAAGATTTTTATGGGCTTCGGGATGCTTTTGCGCGTCAAGCAGCGTTTCTCTGTTAACGGCGTTAAGCTGCAGCTGATGGCCGCCAAGAGAAATAAATGCCTTCACCAGTGCTGCCACCTTTTTCGTGCCTTCTTCGTTTCTGAACACGGTATCGTGTATCTCCATTGTAAGAGGCCCACCGTTTATCACCCTTGTCAAATCGTGCTTGGTAAAGGACTGTATGCAAGAGAGCGGGCCGTTCAGCCTTGCCGTCGGCGAGGGAGAAAAGCTCGACCCAAAGGGCGCTTTCGCCAATCTGCCGTCTGCCGTGGCGCCCACCTCGGCGCCCTTCCAGATATATTCCATCGCGCTTCCCGTTCCTGCCCGCAAGACGCCGCCGTAGAGATTTCGATACCCCGAAAAGATATGTGAAAAAATATCCATCATCATACCTGCATAAACGTCCACGTAATCGTCATTGTTGCCCATTTTGGAACAAGAGAGCAGATAATTTCTCAACGCACTATGCCCTTCAAAATTATCCTTGATGGCAGTTAAAAGCTCGCTTGCCGTGCATTTTTTCTCGTCAAACACGGCCCTCTTGACCGCCGCGATGGCATCGGCGGCGGTGGCTATTCCAACGCCGTGCGCGCCGTAATTATTGTATTTGGCGCCGCCCTGCGACACGTCAAGCCCACGGTCGATACATCCTGCAACGAACACCGACAGATAGGGCGAGACGCCCTGCGTTTTGTTCACCATCTGTTCGGCAACGGCCCTACATTCCTCGGCAACCGAGGCCTTTGCCCATTCAAGAAATTCCTCAAAGCTTTGGCAGACAGCGAGATGCTCATTGACTGCTCTTTCTACCGCAAGCGGAAAATTCACCGCGGCGATATTGGGAATATCAAAGGCGTTACCCGGAACGATAAATTCCCAGCAGGCCGCCACGGTATAGTCATACGCGTCCTTGGGCGCATAGCCGAGCCTGATGAGACCCGGGATAACAACATCGTCATTGTTATACTGGGGAAAGCCCAAGCCCTTTGCCGTGAGAACGGAGGCAAGCTCCAATCTTTCAAGCGGCGTTTCCTTGTCAACGCGAAGATTGATTTTCGGGTCAATCAGGCAAAGCTCGGTGGACGCCCGTATGCACAGCTCGGAAAGCTTATTGTATCTATCCTTCCCGTTTATATCTCTGCCGCCGAGCACCATGCTCATTCCGTTATCGCCCTTTTGAATACCAAAATACGTGTCCGAATCCATATTGAGCGTGATGAAGAAGTCCTCCAGTATTTCAAAAAGCGCCTCTTCACGCATACCGCGGGCAAGGTCGGCTTCAAAATAGGGGAGCATATATTTATCAAAGCCGCCTAAGGTAACGTGCGCGTTTCGGTTGCAACGCAGGGTGAACTGAATAAACTTTAAAAAAACGCAGGCCTGATAGAAGCTTTCGGCCGCGTGATGCGGAACTGTGCAAAGCGCCTCGTAAAGCTTCTCTGCCCCTTCGGCCTTGGCGTATTCGCGGTATTTATCCGCAAGGGCAAGGCTGCCTTCTACGCCATCAAGCATCGCCTCGTAAAGCTCGCGCTTGCTCTCATTCTTACATTCCGCGAGTCTGCTTTTTATGTGCGCCAGGATAGCGTCCATACCCGTTGACAAAATATAGGGATAATCGGGGGTGATATTGCCGGTTGAATTTTTAAACTGCTTACTTCCACAGACTCCCTCGGGCGTGTTTTCTATATATCTGTTAAACCCGAATATATCATCCTCAAACAAAACGGGCTTTTCCGCATCCAGCATATAGCGAAGCAGATGCTGATGAATATATATTTCGCTCGTTCCCTCGGGAAAGACAATAAGGGGCTTTTCAATTTTCTGTCGCTGTGCTTTATAGACACCGCTTTTGAGATACGCAAGCTTTTTTCTGATTCCTTCGGTCATAGTATGGCCTCCTTAAAGCCTCTTTGCCTCTATTCCGTATGCGGCAAATATATCGGTTCTGCATTCTACGGGGCGGCCTTCATCAAAGGAAGGAGAATACCGCATCCCCACAAGCTTATGCTTTGCGCCCGCCATCTTATTATAGGGTAAAAGCTCCACGTACCCGACACCGTATTCGCGCAAAAGAGCCGCGATGCCTCGAAGGTTTTCCTCCGTATCGCTTACAGTAGGAATAAGGGGGATTCGGATAACGAAGGCCGTATGGCTCCGCGCAAGCGTTTTGAAATTTTCAAGAATAATCGCGTTGGATACCCCCGTGTATTTTTCGTGCAACGCTTCATTGACAAGCTTAACGTCAAAGAGCATAAAATCACAGTTATCAAGCACCTTCTTGAAGATTTCAGAAGAGCAGTAGCCCGATGTTTGCACCGCACGGTGCGTTTTTCCTTTAAGCAAAGCAAGAGATTCCAACAAAAAGGTCGGGCTTGCAAGCGGCTCGCCGCCCGAAAACGTAACCCCGCCGCCCGAAGCGTTCAGCATGGGGACGTTTTTTTGCAATCTTGCACAAAGTGCCTCGGGGGTATACGCCTCGGCACAGTAGCGAAGCAAGCCGCGCGGGCAGGCGTTTATGCTCGCTTCGCTGAAAAGGAGCCCGCCTTTCTCTTTCACCGCCTCTTTCTCACAGGCGCCGCACCCAAGACAGCCGTTCGGGGAGCGAAGTATCTGATTGGAAAAGTCCTGCCCCTCGGGATTATGACACCACTCGCAACGCAAAGGGCAGCCCTTTAAGAACACCGTGCTTCTTATACCAGGCCCATCGAAAACCGAAAATTCCTCGATGGCAAAAACGAGTCCTTGGTTCATAGCATCGCTCCTCTCTGCGCTTCCCTTTTTATAGGGGAATGACATTTTACACCTTCATTTTAACATATCCGTGTTGACAGATACAAGTATTTTGTTGTATAATTATGGCAGTAATTTGTCTTTTTGGAGGGAAATATGCCTGTTTTTCACCAACCGCACAACTCGATGGGAAATCACACGTACAACGTTTATATATACGAAGGCGTTGATTACGGCTTGCATTTTCACAAAAACCACGAGGTTATTTACATAATAGAGGGCGAGGCAAGCTGCACCGTAAACGGCAGAACGAAGATTTTACGAAAGGGCGATTTTGCCTTTTGCCTTTCCAACGAGATACACGCCATCAAAGCAGAGCACGGACTCATTTGGATAGGCGTTTTTTCGGAGGATTTTATTCACGAGTTTAAAAAGCACCGAAGCGGAAGGGTTGGCTCGGATTTTTCGTTCAGATGCGCGGAAGGCGTGATGACATACCTTCGGGAAAACCTTATCAAAGAGGCGCTTTCGGATGTTTTTTTGATAAAATCCTGCTTATACGCGCTATGCAGCGAATATCTGCGACAGATAACGCTTCAAAGCAGCAACGACAAGCATACGGCGCTAATGGGGAGAATTGTCGAATACATTGAAGAAAATTACAGAAGGGATATTTCCCTTTCCCAGCTTGCCGAGGCGCTCGGATACGAATATTTCTATTTTTCAAGGATATTCAACCGTCTTTTTTCAATGAGCTTTAACGACTATATCAACCTGTACCGATTCAACGAGGCTTGTCTGATGCTCATTGAGACGGATATGACGGTTGCCAAAATATCAGCCGAGAGCGGCTTCAAAAGCATTCGGAGCTTTAACTATATATTCAAAAAGCTATCCGGGGCTTCTCCGCGCGAATACCGAAGCCGAAGGCTCACCGCGCAAGGATAGCGCCGATCTGTGTTTTTCCGTTTCGGGCTTTTTCGGTAAAAAACGGGGGCAATAAAGGGCGGCAGGAGCAAGAAGAACTCGGCAATTCTTTTGCCTTTTCCTGCTTTTAATAATTTATGAAAAGTTCTTGCAATTTAATGGGTTGTGTGATATGATAGGGGTGTTATAGCTTGTACTGTGGCCAAAAGCAAAAACGAATAACGCTATACGGAAAGGTGGCCTTCACGCTTTGAAGGCTGATGACGCGATATGAAGGTTTTAGTAGCTTCCTTCCAATGCGAATCCAACAGCCGCGCGGCTTATCATCCGCAAAAAGAGGATTTTGAATATTTTAAGGGCGAGGACATTTTCAAGAAGCTTGCCGTGAAGGAGATTTTTGAAGAAAACGGTATCCTGCCCATCCCTACCATTTACTCGGTGGCTCTGCCCTCGGGTACGGTGGAAAGAGATATTTACGAGGATTACAAGGAACAAATTATGGAGGTTGTTCGCCAGCATCCCGATGCTGACGGCGTATACATATTTTTCCACGGCAGTATGGAGGTGGACGAGATTGGCTCGGGCGAGCTGTATCTCTTGAAGGAAATCAAGAAGGTTGTTTCCAAGGACTGCCTCATTTCCATCAGCCTTGACGCGCACGCCAACATTACCGACGAGCTTGCTGAATACGCCGACATTATCAGCGGCTTTAAGACCGTTCCCCACACCGACCAGGTGGCCTGTCAGGAACGCGCCGCGCGCGCCCTTTGCTATTGCTTAAAAAACAACGTTCGTCCTTATGCCTACACGCAAAGAGTGCCCTTCCTTTTGAAGAATGACACGCTGCTTACGGCTTACGAGCCCTTGAAATCCCTCATTGCCGAAACGGTTGCATTAGAGGAAGAAGCAGATATTTTTACTGCCAACCTGTTTTTAGGCCATTGCTGGATAGACGCGCCCAACACCTCGGCCGCTACCGTGGTTTGCGCTACGAGCAAGGAAGCGGCAGAGAGAGCCGCCAAGGACCTTGCCAACAAGCTTTGGGCAACAAGACGCGATTACAAGTTTTTGATTGAGGCAGAATCCCCCGAAGAATGCGTTAACCGCGCCATTCTGGGCAAGGAGGGCCGCATCTTTATCACCGACAGCGGAGACAACACCACCGCAGGCGCTGAGGGTGACACCACGGGTATTTTGGAGCTGTTCTTATCCAAGGCCCCCGAAAAGAAGACCTGCGTTGCGGGCATTACCGATTTCGACACGGTAAACACCTTCTGGAATCTGGCAGACGGCACGGAGATCTTTCTTGAAAAGTTCGGCGCGAAGGGCGTTATCAAGGCCCACGGTGAAATTCTCGGCTGGACCAAGGAAATCATCGGCAAGAGCCTTTGCATCTCCTTTGGCCAAGTGGACGCTGTATTTACCGAATACAGAAGCGCCTTTATTGAAAAGGGCAACTTTGACGTGGCAGGGCTTGACCTGCTTTCCTACGAAATTGTGGTTGTAAAGCTTGGCTACCTGTTTACAGAGCTGAAGCCCTTTGCAGACAGAGAGCTGTTTGCTCTTTCGGACGGCGCAAGCTGCGTTGAGCTTGAAAGACTCAACCTTCGCCGCATCGTCAGACCGATGTTCCCGTTGGACGATTTTGATTTCAAAGCGTAATTAAAATAAAAATATACACTACTTGGAGGAATTGTTATGGCTTACTACAACAAAAAAGAAACCGAAGCGCGCGTTGCCAAGGTTGTAAAGCTCTTGAACGATCAGGACACCGACATTGCCATCATTTACTTTGATGAGCTGAATGTGGCAAACGGCTGGTATCTGACCGGCTGGTGTGGCCAGTTTGAGAAGGGCGCAGTTCTCGTTGGCAGAGACGGAACCACCATGCTGTTGGGCGGCCCCGAAAGCGAACCCTTCGCAAAGCAGGACTCCGCTATTACCGACGTTCGTTGCTTCCCTGTTTTCATGGTGCCCGATGAGGAGTATCCTCTTGCCACCATCATCAGCTTCAGCGAGCTTTTCGAGGAGCTTTCCAAGAAGTTCCCCGTTAAGAAGGTTGGCTTGGTTGGCACCACCGATATGCCTTACGCCGTTCACGAGGATTTGGTGAAGGGCTTTGCAGGCTGCGAGGTTGTGGATTTGACCGAGGAATACTTGAAGTTCCGTTACGTGAAGAGTGACTGGGAGGTTGAGCAGTGCAGACAGGCTACCCGTCTTGCTTGCAAGGCCTACAAGGCAATGGCCGAGAAGGTCAAGGCCGGCAATAAGGAATACGAGGTTGCCGCCGCAGGTGAGGCCGTTTGCCGCGAGAACGGTGCTGACAGCTTCGCTTACAGAACCATCGTTGGTAGTGGCATTCGCTCCAACGCAGTCGTTCCCACCGCGACCAACAAGGTGATGGAAAACGGCGAGATGGTTATGCTGGGCATCGCGCCCCGTATCAACGGCTATGCAGGTACCTTCGGTCACACCGTTCCCGTTAGCGGCGAATACACCCCCGAGCAGAGAAAGTGCCTCATTGATATGATTGAGGTTATGAAGCTGACCAAGAGCATGCTCAAGATTGGCAACACGGGCAGAGAAATCGACGCTGTTGGCAGAGAGCTGTACGACAAGGGCGGCTACCTGCGCTATCTGGTTTGCCCCTTCGCACACACCATGGGCTTGATGGAAGCAGAGGCTCCCTTCTTTGGCCCCAACGGTGACGTTCCGCTGGAAAAGAACATGATTATCAACGTGGACGTTTCCTTCTTCGGTCACCCCACCCTGCACGGTCTTCGTGTTGAAACCTGCTACGTTATCACCGAAAACGGCGCAGAGCCCCTCTGCCCCGAATTCGAGGAAGAGCTTTTCAACTACGTTAAATAATTCCCCTAACCATTACCGCACCTGCCATAGCAGGTGCGGTTTTTCGTTCTATTGACTTTTTTCCCTTTTTGTATTACAATAAAAGGGACGTTTTTTAGCGTCAAATACCTATATAGCGCTCTGCCGCCTGTTAGGCAAGGCGCGAAAGGACCAACTATGAAGATTTTTGTCAGATTTTTATCCTTTCTTCTCATAGCGACTATGCTCTGTTTGACTGCCTGCAACGGCGCAGGCGGCGGAAACGGCAACGAGGGCGGCGAAGGCGGCGGTAACACCCCGACCAAAGCCGAATATAACATTATTTTTGCCTTGGCGACCATTCCGCCCGTTATGGCGGCGCTTGACTGCATTGAAAGCGGCAGAGAGACCTACGCCATTATTGAGCGCGGAAAAACATATAGCGGTATTGAGGCAATTCCCTATTTCCACAATGCAGGCTTTGACACGGGAAGCAACCTCAGCGCAGGCTTTACCGAAACGGAATTTGAGGCAATGGTCAATCAGATAAAAGCCTTAAAGGAAGCCAAGGAAGAGGATAAGGAGATTTTCTTCCACATCTACGTGCAGGACGGCACGGCCCTGATGGGTGCGGCACTGGCGGCAAACGCAGGGCTGACGGCTGAGGAGTTCCACGTTTATATGTGCGAGGACGGCACGCTTGCCTACGACACCCTTCGGGATACCTTCGTCGCAGGAAAGACAGTCACCGAGGAAAAGGATGAGGTGTATGACGATTATCTTGAAGCAAGAGCAACCGTCGAAGCCGAGCTTGCCGCCGTTTTGGCTAAAACAGACAACGCCGTAACGGACGAAGCACTCGTTTACAATATGTCCAAGGCCTTTGCCCTTGCCTCCTTGGAGGGCTTCACCTACTATTTGCAGGACGAGGCACTCTTAAAAGAGCATCTGGAGAGTGCAGAGGGCACTGCCAAGACCAAGCTTTTATCCTGCTTTGGCATAGAGGGCTACAACGAAGAGGTTGCCTGCCACTTAAATATGAAGTATCAGAAGATTGCCGCAGGCGTTGCCTCCCTTACCGACGCGCAAAGAACCGACTATCTGACCCTGATGTACGGCAACTATTACGCTGACACCTACGCCGCCCTGACTCGCACCGAAAGAGCCGGGGAGGCCGCGCCTCTGAAGAAGCTCGTCTTTATCGGCTCCCGTCACAGCGGCTATCCGAAGCTCGCATCCGATGCGGCCTACGGCATTGGCGGCCTTGCGGCTGATGCCACCCTTCCCCTCTCCTACGAGGAGTTGGACGCCAAGTACAAAACGCCCCTGCTCTTTGCAGAGGAAGCCGACTACAACGCCTTTTTAGCGGCGGTAGAGGACGCGGAGAGCTACACCGAGGAGGCGACCGAGGCGCTGAAGAATGCCGCAAAGGTTGCCTGCTTTAACCTTTATATTGACTATATCTTCACCTTGAAAATGACTTACGCCCTGTACGGCGAGAAATATGACCTCATTATGAAGGGGCATCCCAAGGAGGAGCTTGGCTTCCACAGCGACTGGGGCAGCCGCTATTCCGTTACACTTGGCGAGGGCGAGGATGCCGTTTCCTACGTATACGATAAGCTTTTGGACGCCGCCCTTCTTTCCTTCCACGCCAACGATTCCGTTGGTAAGAAAATCGGCACGGTTCCCTACGGCACGGCTGCTGAAAATCTGGCATACCTTGGCGCTGACATTTCTATTTGCGGTCTTCCCTCCTCCACCTACAACGGCTACGATACGGCAATAGACGTTTTGTGCATCATTGCCGTTACCAACGAGGACATAAACGGCAACGCCTCACAGGTCAAGGAGCGCTATCAGGCAGGCAACCTGCTTTACACCGAGAACGGCGCGAAGAAAACCGCCCACTTCTACAACACGGGCAACATTCTCAAAACGGTGGCGTCGCTTTATGAGGACGCCGACAACGGTGCTTCGGCCACCTACCGCGCGCTTTACGAAAGCTGGCTTCTTTCCGTGCATCCCACCGCAACGGATATTGATGAGCAGGGCTTTCCCACTACGGAACAATAAAAATCGACGGGCTACCTCTTGCGAGGTAGCCCGTGCTTTTATCCTATTATCGTTTCCGTTTATCTCCTATGAACAGCGGTTAATACGGACACGCTTGATAGGTTTAGTTAGGCTCTTTTCTTGAAGACGAAGAACCAAAGGCAGCCGCCGCCAACCAGTACCACTGCCACGATAACTACGGGAAGTACCCATCCGTTGTTCTTTACGTCCTGCTCATCTTTGGGGGCAACATCGGGGGTCTGTTCAGGGTCGGGAGTGGGCTCAGGGGTGGGCTCGGGGGTAACGCTGACCTCCGTCCACTTGGCATAGAGGGTGACATCAGCCGCCACGGCGGAGTTGAAGTCATACGCCTCGGTCAAAGCGGCATCGGTATACCAGCCCTCAAAGGTGTAGCCTGCCTTGGTGGGAGCAGTGGGCAGGGTTGCCTTACCGCCCTCCGTTACCTGCTGGGAAGAAACGCTACTGCCGCCGTTGGTGTTGAATACCACGTCAAAGCTTACAGGAGGAAGAGCGGGCTCTTCGTCCGTCACACCGACAAGGCCGCCTTGGCCTGCCTCAACGAAATAACCCTCAAGAAGAATCGCTTCCTTATATTCGGCGCGCACCTTCAGCTTGTTGTTCTCTGCAAGGCAGGCATCCAAAATGGCCGTATTGCTTTCGCTATCGTACTCCAAGGTTGCGTCAAGCGTGATAACAGAATTTACCACATCAGCCGTTCCGCAAACGATTTGCTGTAAGCTTCCCTTGGAGGAGCTTGCACGAATGACGCTTTGGCCCGTAACGGAAACGGTGTGGGTTCCGTCATTGATGGTGATAACGCCGAAGCGGTTGGAGGGGTGTGCCGGGTGGGAATTCACGCCAACAAGCTCAGAATCTACAACCGTAACGGTGCTTCCCGTTGCCCAGATATTGAGGGTTGCCCAACCCGAAAGGTGAGAGTCCTTCACGGAAAGCTTGGTGCCGCCGGAGACGCCGCTCAGATTAACAGCGTAGTAGCCGGGCATATAGATATCAACCATCTCCAAGCTAACGTCTGCCTTGGCAGAAATGTTCAGACCGCGTCCGTAGGCTTTTTTCACGTTGGCACCGTCAATAACCACGTTCTTCAAGACAATAGCCTCCGTGGTGACGATATCCACAACTCTGTCGCCCTTATAGCCTTCTACAACGGAAATGGTGTAGCCGTTGCCCAGCAGAGTCAAGCCCTTATCCAAAACGAGAGCTTCCTCTAAAAGCACGTCGGAAAGCAGGTATACGGTTTCGCCGTTGGCATTTGCAATAGCCTCCAACAAGGAGCCATAGTAGGTATTGTGTACCTTAGCAACCGCGCCCTTTACCGTCAAGGTGTTCTGGGAGTTGCCCGACACGATTTTTACCGTTCCGCTAACAGAAACGTTAGCCTCGGTGGCATCGACATCCTCTTCTTCACTTTTAGTAAGCTGCACGATGTTTTGTACGGCACCGTCCACAGCCTCTGCGATAATCTCGCTGTTACCGCTAACAGAGAGTGCAATACCGGGGTCATTTACCACGACAACACCGAAATGCTCACCTACGTATTTATTGTAGCCGTAAAGCACCGTGTCCTCAACCGAGACCTCGGTTCCCTCGCCCCAGACGTTGATGGCGGCCCAACCGCTAAGGTTAGAATTGCGAACGGTGATTTCGCTGCCTGCGCCTGAGCGAGCTACGTTCAAAGCGTAATGAGAAACACCGTCAACAGTAACGCCGTCCAAAAGAAGCACAACCTCACCAATCACGTTGATGCCCCGCTCGCCGCTTTGGCTGTGAAGCGACAGATTCTGAATGGTGGCAGAGGCGGAAACGTTGATGCCGCGCGAAGCGGAGGTCGTAATGGCGTAGCCGTTACCCTCTAAAACGATCGCCTTATCAATCACCAGCGTTTCGGTCAAAGAGGCGTCTCCGTTCATATATACGGTGTCACCGTCCTGTGCGGCAGAAAGAGCGTCTGCCAAGCTATCGTAATGTAGCATAGTTTGGTCACGCATAATATACGCATCGGCAGTATCGGCCGCTGTGTGCATTGCGAAGGGCAGAAGAAGCAAAATGAGCAACGCTGCAATTCCTATCTGCCATACTTTTTTGAGATTCGATTTCTTCGTAAACATGTTTTTTCCTTTCTGTCTTTGTAAAATGTTGTCGGTTGTTGTTTTCTTTCTTTATTCTTCTTTTTAATTTTTCTTTTCACCTGCTCCTCTGTTTTTGGGATGTGTGCAGGCGCCGATTAAATCCTCTCCTTGTATATAGTAGCGGCAGGAGAAGCAATCCCCGTCCTCGCCTTTTGCGGTGAGGTGGGAGCATCCGTCCTGCATTTGCGTGACGAAGGGGTATCCCTCATCCGTATATACCGCGAGCTTTTTAAAATCGGGGTAGATGGGCAAGAGCCCCTCGCTTCCCTTTTGTCTGTCGCTTTCGGTATAGTAGCCGTAATACAAGGTGAAGGTTTTTCCGAAGGCCGTTACCCGTTTGGCAACCTCGCCTTCCTTTCCTTTCATAAAAGAGCGCCTCCTTCCTGCTTTTTTGCAAAGGGCCATGCTCTGCAAAAAAACTGCTATACTCGGTTTCTGTTCCAAGTATAGCAGTTCCCTTTTCAATTTTCTATCACCCAAAACCGTTTTTTTTGATAGTGCTATTTCTCCCTTTTTCACAAAAAGCAATATCTTTTTTCCGTCAGCGAGGGTTGCTTTTTCCTTTTTTTACCGCCCGACACATATCCTTTACAGAATAGAAGCAAGCTCGTGGCGCCCTTGTACGTTGCCCTTGTGGGTGGCGCTTCGCAGGGTTTGCTTGACGCCTGCCACGGAAATGCCCAGCTTATCCGCTATCTCCTGATTGGAGAAGCCAAAGACGGCAAGCTTGGCAACCTCACGCTCACGGGTGGTCAGATTGGCGGCCATATTGCGACTCTTGACGGTGTTGCTCAGCTTGGCATAATTGCTGCCCAAGGACCTTTGCATCTCCTTGACAATGTCAAGCGCCTCTTCACTTGCCAGCGCCAAGCGCTCCTCTAACAGATGGTCTAAGGTGCGGTGATGCTCCGCCAAAAGCCCGTATAGTCTATCGGGCAGGGCAATGGCAATGGCGCGGTCCAGGTGGCGCACGGCATTCTCCCTTTTGCCCACGTTGTGATAGACGATGGCAGAAACCAGACGCAAATAAATTTCGGGCACCACAAGCTTATCCGCTGTTGCCTGTGAAACCATAGGCTCCAGTATCATAGGAAGCATCTGCATTAAGGTCAATCCTTGTATTCCCTCCATCGCGTACTGCTTGGTGGCAATGCCATACGCCAAGGCATAGAGATATTTGGCGTAAAAAACCTTAGCAGCAGGGAGAGCATCGGGGGGTAAAAGCTCAAAATCGCCCACCTTGAACCATTCGGGGAAGGAGCGCGCGTCATAAAGGGCGCTATCCAGCGCCGTCAAGGAAAAGGCAACAATGTCTCTATCCTTATCCGTTTTGCAGGGCGCCTCACATATATGCATTTTGGCCTTGCTCCACATAGAAACGTCTCCCTGCCACACGGCGCAAAGCCCCAAAAGCATACCTGCCGACTGCACGGCGTAAAATCCCGAATGCTTATTCAACAGGTAATTGGCTCTATCGTATACCTTGTCAATTTCACCGCGCAAATAAGCGATTTCCGCCTCAAAAAGAACCTGGGCCTCGTGGTTATACGCCAGCCTCTCCGCTACGGCATCCGCCGTTCCGGGCACGGTATAGAGATTCGTCATATCCAAAAAGGGCGTTTTGCGCGGAAGGGGCATATTCATTGTCTCCTCGGCCGCCCTTTCGCGCCTGCCCGCCTTGGTTCTGCCATCTGCGCCTCTTTCGGCCGCCTCAGGTATCATCCAGGCTCGGCCGTGCCGCGCCGCCCCTTCAATGCGCCCTGCCGTACAAAGCGCCTGCACGCGCCTTTTGGATATGCCCCATTTTTTTGCGGCCTCGTCTATCGTAATATAGCCCACAGTTTTTCTCCTTTTATATTATTCGCTTTTGCGAAGCATATATTATTCTTTTTTGCGTATAATATATTATTCGCTTTCGCGCCATCTATCAAGAATATTATAGGAAAAAATTATGAATTTTTCAAGAAAAAATCTGTATTTTTCAAAAATACTTTCTTGAAACGGCGCTTTTTGACACAAAACGGCGCAAAAAGCCCGAACACCAAGAGATGTTCGGGCTTACACTTGCGTTTTAGCGATGCTTGGGGATGGGCAAAAGGGCTCTGGTTTCCTTTTTATACTCGGCAAAGCCCTCCTTGTAAGACTGTCTGCCGTCTGCCATAGGAATGCTGACGGTAAAAAACAAAACCGTATTGGCGAGAGCGCCCGCGGCAAGATACCAGGCATCAGGTGCGGCGCAAATCACCGAAAGAGCAACGCCCCACCACATCAGAAGCTCACCGAGATAATTGGGATGACGGGAGAAATGCCAAAGTCCGTGACGGTTAAAGGGGGCATCCTTACTTTTGCGATAACGATGCATCTGAAAATCGGCGACTCCTTGCAATAGGGTTGCCGCCAAGGACACGCCCAAAAGCAGAATGCTTCCCAAGTTCGCCGCAAGTCCGTTTTTCACGGCGTAAACGGCGGGCAAAATACAACCGTACACCACGAGCGTTGGCACCATATGGATGCCAACGAAATTGATAACGGGATAAAAAGCCCCCGTTTTTTCTTTCAGCATCGTATAGCGCCAATCCTGGTGATTGAGTCCACCAAAGGTGTACGCCCAGTTGGCCGTCAGGCGCACGCCCCAAAGAAGAACAACAAAAAGCAATAGCACACCAAGCGCCGTCAACTCGGCGCCAATGGCAAAGGCTACAAGAATAACGGGAGGCTGATCGCTCCAATAAGGGTCATACACCGAGGCGTTAGCAAGGACAAGACTGAAAAGAAAGGTGAAGACGGTGGCAAACGCATCGGCGACCAAAAGAGACAGCCACCATGGAAACGGAAGCCTCTGATAAAGAAGAATACCAAGGACAGAGGCGAAGATATAGACCAACGCAACAACGGTGAAGCCCGCTATGCGACTTTGCTTGATTGCTTTCATGGCGTCCTCTTATAAAACCTTGTATTCCTTCAAAACCGTGGACTTGACGTAATCGTCCTTCAAGGCACGCATACGCGCCATATGGGGCTGGTCGATATGGATTTCCTGATGGCGCTTGGTTTCCCACGCCTCAACCAGCAAAAGCTCGTTAGCGTCTGCCTCGGAGAAATAGAAGTCATATTTATGGCAACCGTCCTCGGCGCGCACCGCAGACAAAATGCCCTCTCTTTTGAGCCTTTCCACAAAGGCCTCGCGCTGACCGGGCAGGCAGGTAAAAACAACGTAGATGGTATACATAGTAAATCTCCTTTATGTTCGTTTGATACTATTGGGTTGACGCCTTGATAAAGATAGGCAAGGCCATTATAGCATAAAAGAGAGCGCTTGTAAAGAAGCTTTCAGGCTTTTTACAAACGCTTTTAGTCATTCGGTTAAAAATTTACTAAACACAGACCGCAAACACCAAGGACAAGCCCAAGTGCCTTCTTAACCGTCATTTTTTCCTTGAAGGCAAAGACCGAGCCGATACAGACAAGGATGATGCCAATACCGTTAAAGAGAGGAAAGAGAATAACGGAGGGAACCTTCCCTGCCAAGCCCGTCATCACGAGGCTGATAACGCAAAGAGAAAGGGCGCTTCCCGCCGCGCAGGGCAAAACGAGCCGCATATCCCGCTTTTCTACCTCCTTTGGACGCAAAAACAAGCTTAAAAGCAAAAGCGCCACGAGAAAGGAATAGAAATTATAAGCGGAAACGCTTTGCTCTCTGAAGTAGAGCCCCATCAGCTTTTGCACCACCATCACGCCGCCGCTGGAAAGAAAGATAACGGCGCCAATCGCTATACCGGTAAGGTCGAAGCCCTTCTTTTTCTCCTTGCCGCCCTTCAAAAGAACAATAGACACAACGGAAAGAAGAATGCCGATAACAGAAAGCCCCCCTAAGGGCTCCGACCAAAAGAAATGCCCCAAAAGGCAGGGCAATATCATACCCGCAGAGTGACAGAGGGTCATAAACGCCACCGAGGTTTTCTCGTACCCCTTCAGCATCAGCGTTTTGCTGAGAGCATACATAATACCCGAAGCGACACCGCATAGGATTACCCCCACCTCCAGCTTGGGTGCCTTATCCATCAGCAGCATAGGCAAAAGAAGGAGGCTTCCCACGAAAAACTTAATGGCGTTATATAGAAAATTGTATTTGTTTCCCTTTTGGGTGGACACCGCCTTGTCGCAAAAGGAATTGACTACGTACAGGGGCACGCACGCCAAAATCAGCCCGATTTCCTTCATACCGACACAACCGTTTCCTTGCTTTCGTTTTTGGCTGAGAGCTCTAGCGTTGCCTTAGCGCTTTTGCCGTTGGCAATAGCCTCTATCTCGTATGCACCGTAAAAGCCGCGGAAGCTTGCCCTGCCCTCGCTGTCGGTAACAAGGGTCTCTTCGGTGTGCCATTTTTTCGTTATTAAATCCTTCAGCCTTTCGTAAGCGGGCTTGGGGGAGAGGTCAAAGCGCAGCAGCCCCCCGTGATAGTAGTTTTCGCCCAGCGTCATATCGCCCTGAGAGGCTTTGATTTTCGCGGGGTCGGGATCCCAAAGATGCGCGTAGCCGTCTACCAGATTCCAGTATACGATTTGGGTCACAGCAGGATGAGAGAACCAGACGGTATATAGCTTTTCCAGCATTTCCGCCTGCAACGCCTCGTCCTCCGCCTCCCATGAATAAGCAGGCAGAGTCACCTCGGTGATTTGCAAAGGCTTACCAAAGCGAGCATACAAATCCATATTTCTATACAGTCTTTCGGGATTGAGGGTTTTTCTGGTTAAGGCGTACTCATCCTCTCGCCTGTTAAATAAATGGTACTGCATACCTACCGCATCAATGCGCACGCCCTTGGCAAGATTGGCGTCGATATAGGCGTAATATTTATCGGTAGGACGGCAGGTGGCCATCCAGATATCCGTGCTTTCGTTAACGGCAAGGATGTTTTTGGGAAAATACTTCTCTGCCAGCGCAAGACAGTAGGGCACGTAATCGGGCTCGTCATAAAAGGCGGTTTTTCCCTTTTCCCATCCCATCTCATTGGTAACCTCAATGGTGGGGATTTTGTCCGCATACCGCGCCGCAATTTCGGCATAGCGCCGCTCTAACTCCTGCTTGACTTCTGCAACGCTCGCCTCTCTCAGCCAAGCGGGGAAAAACTGATCATAAGCGAGCGCATGCTCACGGGGCTCAATGCCGTGCTTCTCGCAAAATTCGACGCAAAGGTCAGGCGAAGGACGTCGATACACCTTGATGCTATCCTTGGCATAGCGGGGCGCGCCTCGCTCGGGCTCTAAGCTATCCCAATAAAAAGGGAGGGTCGCCATATTGAACACCTGCGCGAATGCACTCTTATAGGCCTCGTTCTTTTCGGGGGTTTCTAATTCATCTAACATAAAAAGGTTGGCGCCAAAGCGAAATGCGTGGCTTTTTTGCACAACCCGTACCCGTGCGTTAGAAAGGGGATTGCCGTCCTTGTCGGTAAAAAGAAGGGTGGCGTTCCCCTTGCGGTTTTGCTCAATGCCCTCTTTGGCTCTCTTTTCCCATTCGGGCGCCTGCGCCTCGAAGAGCTCAAGCACTTTTCTTCTGTTGCTCATACAAAGTCCTCCCGCCGTTTTTTTCTATTGTACCACCTTTTTCCTTGAAAGCATATCCCTAAATCAATACAAAAGGTTGACTTTTCGAAACAGTTTTGCTAAAATAAGGCTGTCAATCGGAGGTTATGGGTATGCTTTTCGAAAAAGAAAATCTTTCCTTTCATATTTTGGACGTGTTGGCACTGGATCAAAAAGAGGTAGATATGCTCAACACGGGGCGCAACTTTCATGCGCTTTCCTACCGTTTTCAAGCAGACACTCTGTTAAAAACAAAAACGGAGACGCATCACGTGACGGATGGCTTCGTTTCCTTCGTGCCTGCCAGACTAAATTACAGAAGAACGGCAACGGTGGACAGGCTCATTATCGTTCATTTTGAAACCACCGACCCCCAAGAGCCGAAAATCGTTTGCTTTAAGGCGAAAAATCCCGCCGTTCTGGGGGCGCTTTTCAAGCGGATGCTGGAAATTTGGAACGAAAAGGCGACAGGGTATACATACCGTGCCGCCGCCGTGCTGTACGAGATTTTAGCCGAATGCCACGCCCAGCACCTGCCTCCCCCTCGGACAGACTCTAAAATACGGGGGGCGGTGGACTACCTTCTGGCGCATTATAAGGACGAAGATTTATCCATCGGAGCCCTTGCCGAGCGGGCATTTATGAGCGAGGTTTATTTCAGACGGCTTTTCAAGGAGGAATACGGCACATCACCTCAAAAGTATCTCTCCACCCTGCGCTTGCAACACGCGGCAGGGCTGATTGCCACAGGCTACTATTCCTTAAAGGAGGTCGCCCTCCTTTCAGGCTACCGTGATTACAAATATTTTTCGGTGGAATTCAAGCGCGCCTACGGCGTCTCGCCGTCAAAATATTCGTACAACTATCATAACGATTAAATGTGTGAAAAGAGAGTGTCTTTCGTTTCGTCGAACACCAAAAAAGAGCCGCCCGACCGGGCGGCTCAAATCGTTTTATTGGCCTTGCAGCTTTTTGCCGACGGCCGTAAAATAAGGTCTGATATGCTCTAAAATCTCGTCCTCGGTTTCGGCCGCGGGCGTATCGCTCCAAAGGCAATAGCCGCCACCCTTAACGCGCGCATTGGGGGCATCAAGGTTGTTTTCGGGATGCTCGTGGTCCATCACGTAGGCATTCCATTGCTCCTCTATCATCTCGGGGGTAACGTGATGAACAGATCCGAAGCCCAGGGTATAATAGGTATAATAATGGTTGAAATTATACAGGGCGTGTCCCTTATCAAGATAGAAGGCAGGGGTGTTTTTACTATCGTTGGCGGTGGGAAGCCAGTATTGCATTTCAATTTCGGGGTCAAGCGCGGTTACGCCCGTGTAGCCCGTATCGAAGCTGCGGTAGGCATCGTCATTCCACATACGGATAGACGTGTAGCCCAAAGAGCGCACAAGGGCGCAAAGGTCATTGACGTAGAGAACGAAGGCATCGTACGCAACGGCGTTTTCGTTGCCCGTTACCTTGCGCGCATAGTCGCGCCAATGGTCAAGATTCTGCCATTTGGAGAGCGTTTCGTCGATGGTCTCGCCAAAGCCGAGAAGCTCGTCTCCGCCGATGTCAAACTTGGTACAGCCAAGCTCGCGGAAAAAGATGCCGTACTCGGTATACAGGCTCTTGGCAAAGGCAAGGGCCTCGGGATTGATAATATCAATGCCGCGCGAATAGGCGGTTTGGGCTTCTTCCTTGTTGACGCTTGAGCCGTGAACGATAGAAACCTTGCCGTCCTTATGAAAATAGTTGCCGATATCCGTGCCATAATGGGCGTTGTATTTTTTTACGGCGTAATTCATATGCCCGGGAGAGTCCAGAGAAGGAATTACGTCCAAGCCGTGCGCCATGGCGAAGCGCACGATATCCGCCATTTCATCCTGCGTAATATATTTGTCATCGTCCTGGGGGCAGCCGTTTGCCGCACCGTACACACAAAGCGAGTAATCTCCGCCTGCAAGCCAGGGATACTGCTTGGATTCTAAACGCAGACCGATATCCTCGGAAAAATGAATACTGATGGCGTTAAAGCCTGCCGCTTCAAGCTCTACTATCAAGCGCTTAATCCAATCGGGCGTATAATATTTGCGCGCACAATCCAGCATAAAAATGCGTTCGTCCACGCGATATTTCTCGTTGCTCATGGTAAAGTCCTTTCTTTTTTGGAACGGATGCCAAAATTATACCACAAAAGCCATCGCTTGTAAAGGGCTTTCAAGAGAGATGCGGTAAGGTTATTAAGAAAAGGACGATAAATATAAAAATCTTAAGTATAAAGATACAAAAAAGAACGAGCCGCACAAATGCACGACCCGTTCTCTTTTTTGTTCTTTATTTCAAATTATTTCAAACAAATAAAAGCGTGCCCATAAAGCCAATCAAAAAGCTGATAAGGAAGGAAATTCCCCAAGAAACGATGGCCGTAATGCCGCAGGCCTTGGCTTTTTTCGGTGTTTCCTTATGCTTAACGGGCCAATAAATGATACCGAACAGAGGAATGAGGGCCGCTAAAATGCAAAGGCCAACGCTGATTTCATCTCCTGTAACCTGCTGGGGTACGTTAGGGCTTACAACTGCGCAACCGCAGCTCGGGCAAACAATTGCTTCATCCACAATTTCTTTTCCGCATTTCGAACAAAATTTCATAATAGTCCTCCTTGATGCAATAATATACCAAAACGGGATATATGTATTATACCAAACTGGTATAATAATGTCAAGAGGTTTTTAGAAAAAAGCAAAAAAGGAGACAAAATGGAGTTCAGGCTCAAAAATTTGCGAAAAGAAAAGAATATATCTCAATTAAAGCTTGCCCTTGACCTCAATATGAATCAAAATACTATCTCCCGTTATGAGAATATGGAAAGAGAAGCCGACTACGAAACGCTGATTAAATTTGCAGATTATTTTGACGTTTCTCTTGATTATTTGCTTGGCAGAACGGATAAAAAATAAGGTCCTTACGGTGTAGTAAGGGCCTTTTTACGTATGTTCAAATCGGTGCCTTTTTAAGCCCGATTTTTTGCAAGGCGCGAGGAGCGTGACAGATAGCGCCCAAAAGGAAAGCCACCCTGTTGGGTGGCTCGTTCGTGTGGCTACGAAAAAGATATTTTTTGCGTTTTGCATGAAGGGTTCGAACCATCACGGTCTTATGTATGTAAGCCTAATTAGATAATATGATTATCATTTACTCAAATGAATTTTGAATAGGATAGGAAAATTGCCAACTGATAAGTTTCAATTTGTATTGCTCTAACAACGGTTCGATATCTGACACACCGGACGTAGTTCCACCAAATTCGTTAGGCTTAATATAATATATGGAAGGAGTGTTTTCGGACCATTGGCAGGATGGATCACTCAT
>JAZRFK010000034.1:0-8276 GCA_045661325.1 Eubacteriales bacterium
AGGGGTTCATAATACCGTTGGGGTCAAGCTGCTTCTTGATTCCCTCGAAAACCTGCATAGCAGGGCCGTACTGCTCCTTCATCAAGCGGCCGAGCTTGATGCCAACGCCGTGGTGGTCGTTGACAACGCCGCCGTGGGCCAGAGCCGCACGAACGCCGCAGCTCCAGATGGCCTGATGGAGTCTGAGTGCTTCAACGGGATCTTGCGGAACGTCCTTGCCGTCCACGATGAAGCGGTCGTATACCATGGCGCCCCACTCGTACCAATGAGAGAAGTGCGCGATGAATTTAGCCTGCGGGAAGTTGGTTTCGATGGCGTTCTTCATGGCCCAGTAGATTTCCTCAATCTTGTCATAGGGAGCGATGGTGTCCATCGTGCCGAACATCTGGGGAATGTCCATCATATGACCGGGATAGAAGAAGGTTATCTTTTCCTTCCACCACTTTTCGCCGTACTCGCTGCCAAGGTCCTCGGCGCCGTACTTCGCGAAGGTGGAAAGAAGCAGCTTCTCCTCAACCTCAACCAGCTCGCGACAGCCTTCAATGGCCACGTTCATAAACGCGCCCTTGCGCTCCACGCCAACGATTTTCTTGATGAGAGAGGCGGTCTCTGCCTCGTCGTACAAACGCATAACGGAGGGCTTGAACTTCTGCAAAAGCTCACGGGATGCCTGGAAGGCACCGTGCATATCCTGGAACAAGAAGCCGCGGAAGCGTCTTTCCTCGGGCTGATCAAAAATGCGGATTTGCGCCTTGGTGATGATGCCGAGCGTACCCTCGGAGCCGATGAAAATTTGGTTCAGGTCGGGGCCTGCGGCGTGCTTGGGAGCGGGGGAGGTGTAAATGATGTCGCCGTTGGGAAGAACAACCTCCATTTGCAGCACCATGTCGTCAATCTTGCCGTACTTGGTGGAGCAAACGCCGATGCCGCGATGGGCAAGGAAGCCGCCGACCGTAGAGCAGGTCAGAGAAGAGGGATAGTGCATCGTGGCCTTGCCAACCTCGTTGGCCGCCCACTCAATGTGCTTATAGATGGCGCCCGTGCCGCACTCGATATACATACCCTCGGTGTTAACCTCGTAGATCTTGTTCATTCTCTTGGTGTCAAGCAGAATGCCGCCGCAAACGGGAATAGCACCGCCCTGGGTTCCGCCGCCCGCGCCCCAGGTGGTGACGGGAAGCTTGTAGTAGTTGGCAATTTTGACAACCTTGGAAACCTCGGTTGCATCCTTGGGGCAAACAATGAAGTCTGCCTCAGGCATACGGCAACCACGGTCTGCCCACATACGAGACAGCCAGTAGTAGTCTACGCTGTGGGTTACCTTGTCAATTTGACGAACCGAGCAGTTTTCAACGCCAACGGCGTCCTCAAGCTCGGTAAGGATCATCGAAAACAGAAATTCGTTCATTTGATACTGCATAGAAGTGCTCTCCTAAACCTTTATTTGATGGCCCTATTATAGCACACCCGCGCCTGCGCGCGCAACAGAAAAACAAAAATTTTTTTTAAAATCTTGACTTTTTTTGCAAAAAATGTTAAAATAATGAAAATAATTTTCATAAGGAGGCAGGAAGTGGAATCCATCGTACATAAAATGCGTTTTTCGCTATACGAAATGGGCCCGGCAGAAAAGCGGATTGCGGAATATCTCTTGCAGCACGTTGGCGAGATTATGGATTTGTCCATTTCCGAGCTTGCCGCCAGATGCGGCTGTGGAGATGCGACGGTGGTGCGCTTTTCCAGGCGCTTGGGGCTTGGGGGATACCAGGAGCTGAAGCTTCGCATTGCCGCAGAGCTAAACGCCTCCTCTGCCATCAGTGCGGAAATTCAAAAGGGAGACAGCTGCTTTGACATTTTCAAGAAGCGCACGGTCAGCATTGCGGAGTCTCTTTATAACACCGAGTCCGTCCTTGACCCTGCCTCCTTGGAGGCGGCGGCCGAGGCCATTATGAAGGCAAAGCGGATAGCGATTTTCGGCCTTGGCAATTCGGCGGCCATTGCGCAGGATGCGGCGCATAAATTCCTGCGTCTTGGGCTTGCCGCGCAGAGCTGCTGCGACAATCATATGCAGGCGATTATCGCCTCGCATCTGCACGCCGATAGCGTGGGCATCGGCATTTCCCATTCGGGTGCCTCCAAGGATATCGTGGAGGCAATGCGGCTTTGCAAGGTTGGCGGCGCGACCACCATCGGCGTGACCAATTACGGCCACTCGCCCTTGGCGGATGCCTCGGACATCACCCTCTTTACAAGCTCGGCCGAGACCAAGCACTCCATTCTCGGTATGAGCTCGCGCATTGCCCAGCTGACGATTTTCGACAGCATTTATACCTACATCGTTTTGAATACGGATAAGGCGTCAAGACAGGCGATATACAACACCGAATTTGCCTTGCAGGACAAAAAATTTTGACGGAAGCCAAAATTTGAAAGCAAAGGAATAGGAGAGATGGCGTTATGAGAGGAATGCAAATCAAGAACGGCGCTCTGTTCGTGGAATGGGGAAGCCTGACTTATCGGTGCAGCGAACGGGAGGGATGGGGCGTTTCGCCCATTTCGTTCAGCACGCTACAATGGGATATGCGAAGCGAAAGCCCCGAAAGATACGAATATTTGACGGTCGGGGAAATTCTTTCCCTTGACAGCTACGGAGAATTAAAGCGCCTTCACGAGAAGAACTGCAAGCTTTTGGGCCTTGCGTTTGTGGAGGAAGAGGTGGGGGATAGCGGCGTTGGCGCTTGCGATGCGGCCCTGCCGAATTTCGTCTGGGACGAGGATTAAAAGGCGCTTGCCTTTTGGGCAAGAAGCTGAAAGGTGAAAAAACAGAGACTGTTAAACGATAAAAATTTAAAAAGAAACGGAAATGTTTTATGAAAATTAAAATGCGCGAAATGTCTTATGATGAGGTTTTGAAGCTGCCCCGTTTAAAGCATAAAAAGCCCTTAAAGCCAAGCCGCCTGCTTGCAACTGTTGTGCGCCTTGTGTCTGCCTCAACGCTCAAAAAAACGAAGTTCTCCTATACCACGGAGCGCATGGAGCTTGTGGGCAAGCAGCCCTGCCTCATTTTGATGAACCATTCCAGCTTTACGGATATGAAGCTCGCTTTCGGCATCTTTTATCCCAGAAGAATGGGCATCGTCACCTCCGTTGATGCCATGTCGGGAATTTTGGGAAAGCTTATGCGCTTGCTCGGATGCACGCCAACGCACAAGTACACCGCCGACATTTCGCTGTTTGGCGACATCAAATATATGCTTAAGAAAAACAAAACGAGCGTGTTGATGTATCCTGAGGCCGGGTATTCCTTTGACGGCCGAACCACCACGCTTCCCCGTGGGCTTGGCATTCTGATGAAGCGCTTGGACGTTCCCGTTGTAACGGTCATTACGCAGGGCGCCTTTCACCGTGATCCGCTTTACAATATGCTTCAAATTCGCAACGTCGAGGTGAGCGCTCACGTGAAATGCATTGCAACGGCCGAGGAAATCAAGGAAAAGTCGGTAGAGGAGCTTGACGCGCTGGTGGACGAAGCCTTTTCCTTTGACAATTTTGCCTGGCAGAGAGATAACAGGATTTCTATTGACGTTCCTTTCCGCGCAGACGGCTTGCACAGAATACTGTATAAATGCCCTCATTGCAACGCGGAAAATCAAATGGAAGGCAAGGGTATCAAGCTGACGTGCCATGCTTGCGGAAAGGCCTGGGAAATGGACGAGTTCGGTCAGCTTTCCGCTACCGAGGGGGAAACCGAATATCCGCATATCCCCGATTGGTATACTTGGCAAAGAGCCTCTGTTCGCCGCGAGCTTGAAGAGGGAACCTACCTCTTGGACGAGCAGGTGGATATTGCCGTTCAGGTCAACCTTAACGGTGTTTGCCGCATAGGGACGGGCCGTTTGGTTCACGACCTTGACGGCTTCCATCTGACAAGCGCTGACGGAAAGCTGGATTACAAGCAGTCTGCGGTGTTTTCTCACACCGTGTATTCCGACTATTATTGGTATGAAATCGGTGATGTGATTGGAATCGGAAACAACGAGTTTTCGTATTTCTGCTTCCCCAAGAGCAACGCCTCCGTTACCAAGGTGCGCCTTGCGGCAGAGGAGCTTTACAAAATGAAAAAGGTCAGGCGCAAGGAAAAAATGCGCGAGGCGTAAGGGAAAAGGAAGCCGCCTTTTTTCTCGGCAAAGCGGCATTGCCCTTGTGTTTGCCGAAGGCTTTTGTGTAAAATGCGGCAGCGGAAACGCCCTCAAAAAAAACAGGCAATCAAAAAGGCACTTGCAGAAGCAAGTGCCTTTGTTTTTTTACTTTTCGATTTTGGGAAGGCTTGCGGCGGCCACAGACTGACCTACGCGGCGGCTCTTCTCATCGGGAAGGGAGATGTTGATTTTCTCAGCGAGTTCGGGGAACTCAGCGGAGATTGCCTTCTTTGCAAAGTCAAGAACGATATTTCCGCCCTCTCCGGAGGAAACTCTGCCAAGAAGCAGAACGTGCTTGATGTCGTAGAACATAGCGTAGTAGGCAACGGCATAGCCGAAGTAAACACCGATGGTCTCGTAAATTTTACGAGCGCCCTCGTGGCCTTCCAGCATAAGACCCTGCACAACCTTCAGCTTTTCAGCGGGGCTGAGCGCGGGGTCAAGCTCAATGCCTGCGGCAGGAGCCAGCTTGATAACCGAATCCTGAGAGAAGTACTTAACGCCGCAGCCGTAGTCGCCCGACCACTCGTCAACCATAGCGTTCTTGTTGAAGTCAACGGGAACGAAGGCAAGCTCGTTGAGCCAGCCGGTGATGTTGCCCGCCATATCAACGTAACCGCCTGCCTCGCTGGTACCCATAGCGATACCGAGAACGCCGTTGTCCTCCAAGGACATAGCGCCTGCAAGCGCGGTAACGTCACCGTCGTTTGCTACCTCAACGGGAATTTCGCAGCCAAGCTCACGGCCCAGCTCTTTGGCAACGTCAAGGTACATATTCTTTACGTGCTTCTCGAAATCCTCATCGGAAACCTTGAGGAAGAGGGAGGCAATCATAATCTTGTTGTCAACGTAAACGCCTGCGGAGGAAACGCCGATACCGTCAACGCGGGGCATATGGGATGCCGCGGTCTTCATCGCGTCAAGAATTCCCTCGTAGTGATACTTGGGGTCGGAATTGGTCTTGGGGAACCAAACTACCTCCTCGGAGTAAACGGGCTCGCCATCGATAACTGCGCTAACCTTACGGTCACTTCCGCCTGCATCGAAGCCGATGCGGCAGCCTGCAAGGTGACGGCCAACGGGCTCAGCGGCCTCGTTTTCGACAGGGGCGTTCTCCATAGCGACAACCGCAACCTCGAAGGGACGCTCGTACACTCTTGCCATAAATCCACGGTCAAACTCGCGCAGACCGCCGAAATCGTATGCGGCCTTGATTTTGTTTCCGATAACGTCGGAGCCTGCGATGATAACCTTATATCCGCCGCGTACCCAAAGGAGCGACTTGACGACACGCTCAACCACGTCGAAGTTTTCATCGTCGTGTCCCGTTCCGTCATTGAATACGGTCATTTCATAGGTGGAAATGTAGCCCTTGTTTCTTTCGATACCGATGACAATCTTCTTTCCGCCCTCTTTCTTTGCTCTCTCGTCAAAATCCTTGAGTACGAGTGCCATAGGCATATAGCCAAGATCAAGGGGTGCTGTGGTTTTAAGCTTCATAAATCGTGTTACCTCTCTTTATAGTTCTCTTGATATTGAATTTCTCGTCAGCAATGATGATGTCTGCATCGTAGCCCGCAAGCAGAGCACCCTTGCCCTCTGCCTTGATGGCGCGCGCAGGGTTGTAGCTTGCTGCCGCAACTACCTCGGGAACGCTCAAATCCGTGTTCTCAAGCACGTTGCGTACTGCAACGTTGAGCTTAAGCACGGAGCCTGCGATGGTACCGTCAGCAAGGCGGCACTCGATGCCCTTCAAGAAGATGGGCTGACCGCCAAGGTCATACTCGCCGTCGGGCATACCGCCGGCTCTGGTACAGTCGGTGATAAGGCAAAGCTTGTCCGCCTTCTGCTTTGCGATAATGGAGAATACGCCGGGATGGATATGGAAGGTGTCGCAGATAAGCTCAACGGAAACGCCCGTGGCAAGTGCCGCGCCGACAACACCGGGATCACGGTGCGCCAGAGCCGTCATGGCGTTGAACAAGTGCGTTGCGTGTCCTACGCCGTCCTTAACGGCGGAAACCGCTTCCTCGTAGCCTGCGCCGGTGTGTCCCATGGAAATGAGAATACCCGTCTTCTCGGCAGCTTCCTTGATGGCCGCGTGCCCTTCGTCCATTTCGGGAGCGAGGGTGACAATGCGGATGATGTCCTGGTTGTCAATCAAGAACTTGGCGTTGGGCTTCTGGATGTTCTCTTCCTTCTGTGCGCCCTTCTTGGAGGGGTTGATGAAGGGACCCTCAGCGTGAACGCCAAGGATTTCTGCGCCGCCCCAGGTCTTAGATTCCTCTTTGAGAGATCTGACGGCGTTCAGCGCAGCGTCTATCTCCTCCTGAGAAACGGTCATCGTGGTGGGAAGGAAGGAGGTTACGCCGTTTTGTGCAACGCCGTAAGCCATCTTCTTGATGCCCTCGGGCTTCGCGTCCGAGGTGTCCTCGTTGAGATATCCGTGAATGTGAATATCAACGAGACCGGGCGCTATGTAATTGCCCTCTGCATCGATAATCGCAGCATCGGCAGGAAGAGCGTCAACAAGGCCGATTATCTTTCCGCTTTCGCTGTCAAAGGCAAGCGCTTTGCCCTCAACAACCGAATCGGGAAGGATTATCTTACCGTTGGTAATGTATGTTAATGCCATAGTAAAACAACTCCTTTTTTTAAAATTTCTTTCATTATAAGTATAACAAAACACGCACAATTTTTTGTGAATTTTCTGTGAATTTTGGGGGTGAATGCTTTATTTTTTGTGGCTTTCGTGGTAGCATATTTTAAAAAGCACAGACGATATTTTGCGGTCAAAAAAGATGGGAGTTTACTATGTATATTATAAGCGCAGTTCTTGAAAAGAACGCGGCAAGGGTCGCGTTGTACGACGGAGAATATAAGCTTATTTTGAAAAAGGACGGAGCGGCGGCAAGCCTTTCGGCGCTTTGCCTCGACGTGATAGCAGAGGGCGGAATTGCGGCTGCGGACGTTTCTTATGTCGGCGTTGCCACGGATAGCGCTGAGGGATCTCTTAACGCCTTTGCGGCTCAGCTTGAAGAAAGCATCGGCATCAAGTCTTACGGAGCGTCCGTTATGAGCGCAAGAGCTCTGGGCGAGGCTTACATCGCCAATGACGTTTCCGACTTGGTTCTCGTTAAGATTGATGACACGGTTGACGGCGGCATTGTGATAGATAAAAAGGTGTATGCGGGCGTAGAGCAGCTGGGCGGAAGGCTCGGCCATCTCACCGTGCAGCACGGCGGATATGCGTGCAGCTGCGGCAGAGCGGGCTGCTTTGAGGCCTATTCGAGCAATGCGGGTCTTCGCCGCATCGCCAAGGATGCGGGCGTTGTGGGCGCAGATGCCCTCACCGTTAAGGCGCTCTTTGCTATGAGCACCCCCGAGGCCGAGGAAGCCCAAAAGACTTACGTCAACTATCTTGCCTGCGCCATCACCAATATTATTAACCTTTTCCAGCCTTGCGCGCTGGTGCTGGAAGGCCCCTTCACCGAGGTTGGTGACGCGCTGATGGAGCCGTTTATGGCGTTCGTTCTGCGCGAGCAGTACACCCGTAATTCGCCCGACAAGTGCGACATCAGATTCTCCAATAAGGAAATCGACACCGCCCTTCTCGGCGCCGCCCTTTTGGGAAGATAATAAGCCAAAAAATCAAAACGGCAGACCGCAGTCTGCCGTTTTTTGTTTTTATTCCTTGGTTACTTAACTATATCCTACGCAAAGTCTGTTCATTCCGCGAGGCAGAATGAACGAGGTTCAAGTTGGTTTGCTTTGCATAAAGAAAAGACAGACGGACAAAGCCAATCTGTCTTTTCTTGGTGCAGGTAGCAGGACTTGAACCTGTATGCCCGTGAAGGCACTAGAACCTGACGCTCGCGCGTCTGCCGAAGCGCCTTGGCGCTTGTTTCCGCACATACCTGCTTCAAATTCACAAGCACCCATTTCGAAAAGGCAATAAAAAAACCAAGCCTTTCGACTTGGTTTTTGGTGCAGGTAGCAGGACTTGAACCTGTATGAAATTGCTTTCACTAGAACCTGAATCTAGCGCGTCTGCCAATTCCGCCATACCTGCATATA
>JAZRFK010000035.1:0-17903 GCA_045661325.1 Eubacteriales bacterium
AAATGATGGAGGCCTCTGCCGAAAGACGCATCACGATAACGCCGCCTGCGGCACGGGAAAGGGTCGGAATGCTGTTGACGTGGGTACGGATAATGGTTCCCTCGTCGGTTATCATCATAATATCATCGTCCTCGTTGACAGCTGCCACCGAGCAAAGCTTGCCCGAACGGTCCGTCAGCTTGTGACAAACAACGCCGCTACCGCCGCGATGCTTCATTTCGCGGAAATCGTCAAAGCGCGTTCTCTTGCCAAGGCCCTTTTCGGTGATGGTTAAAAGGGTCTTTTCGTCATCAACCACGGCCACACCGACAACCTCATCGTCCTCATCCAAGCGGATACCGATAACGCCTCTGGCGGTTCTGCCCATGGCGCGCACGTTCTTTTCGGCAAAGCGGACGGACTGGCCGTTTCTCGAAGCCAAAAGCAATTCTCCGTCACCCTCGGTCAAGCGCACGAAGAGAAGCGCGTCTCCCTCGTCAAGAGAAAGTGCAATCTTTCCGCCCTTGCGCTGATACTCGTACTCGGAAAGCAGGGTTCTCTTTATAATGCCTCGCTTGGTTACCATCGTCAGATACGAGGTTTCGTTGAACTCCTTAACCGCGATGAAGGCGGTGATTTTCTCGCCGTCCTCCAAGGCCAGAAGGTTGACAACGTTGCTTCCCTTGGCGGTTCTGGACGCCTCGGGAATACGGTAGGCCTTCATGGTGTAAACCTTTCCCTTATCGGTAAAGGCGAGCAGGTGCGCGTGCGTATTGCAGACCAAAACGTTTTGCACAAAGTCCTCTTCCTTCATGGAAAGAGCGGCCTTGCCCATACCGCCACGGGCCTGGGCGTTATAATCGCTGACCTTCTGGCGCTTCATATAGCCTGCATGGGTTACGGTGATAACGCAGGTTCCGCGCGGAATCAAATCCTCCAAATCAATGTCGTCCACCGATTCGGTCAGCTCGGTTCTGCGCTTGTCGGCAAAGCGCTGCTTGATTTCCAGCATTTCTTCCTTGATGATGCCGTCAATCTTGGCAGGGTCAGCCAGAATGCCCTCTAATTTTTCAACCAGCTCGGCAAGCTTTGCGAGTCTGTCCTCAATTTTTTGTCTTTCAAGGCCGGAAAGCTTACCAAGCGTCATCTCCACGATGGCTTGCGCCTGGGCATCGGAAAGACCGAAGCGCTCCATCAGGCCTTCCTTGGCCGCAGGAATGGATGCGCTTGCCTTGATAAGTGCGATAACCTCGTCAATATGGTCAAGGGCAATCTTGTAGCCCTCGTAAATATGCATCTCCGCCAAGGCCTTGTTCAAATCAAACTTTGTGCGGTTGGTGATAACGGAGCGCTGGAAGGCAATGTAATGGTCAAGAATGGCGGGAAGAGACAAAATCTTGGGCTCACCCTCCACCAAGGCCAGCATATTAACAGCGCAGGTATCCTGCAACTGCGTATACTTATAGAGCTGATTGAGAATAACCTCGCCGTTGGCATCGCGCCTGTATTCCACAACGATTCTCATACCGCCTCTGCCCGACTCGTCACGCAGTGCCGTCAAGCCCTCAATGCGCTTTTCGCGGTAAAGGTCGGCAATAGAGGTCACAAGCATACTCTTGTTGACGCCGTAAGGAATTTCGGTAATCACGATGCGGTGATTTTCGTGCTCAATTCTGGCTCTTGCGCGCACGAGGATTCTGCCCTTACCCGTTTCATAGGCCTCCTTGATGCCGCGGGAGCCGTAAATGATGCCGTAGGTGGGGAAGTCGGGACCCTTGATGTACTGCATCAAATCGTCCACCGTGCAATCGGGGTTTTCCATACGGTAAATGGTACCGTCCACCACCTCGCCAAGATTGTGCTGGGGAATTTTGGTTGCCATACCGACCGCGATACCCCAAGAGCCGTTCACCAGAATATTGGGGAAGCGGGAGGGGAGAACCACAGGCTCGTCTCTGGTGTTATCAAAGTTACGCACCATCGGAACAACCTTTTTCTCGATGTCCGAGAGCATATAGTCGGCAATTTTCGACATTCTCGCCTCGGTGTAACGGTAGGCTGCGGCGCCGTCTCCGTCCACGTTACCGAAGTTTCCGTGGCCCTCTACCAAGGGATAGCGCAGATAAAAGGACTGCGCCATATGCACCATCGTGTCATATACCGCAACGTCACCGTGCGGATGGTACCGACCAAGCACGTTACCGACTGTCGTTGCAGACTTGCGGAAGGGCTTGTCATAGGTCAGATGGTCCTCATACATAGCGTAGAGAATACGGCGCTGACCCGGCTTCAAGCCATCGCGCACGTCGGGCAGGGCGCGGCTGGTGATAACGCTCATGGAATATTCAAGGAAGGACTTGCGAACCTCCTTTTCCATATTGCGCTCTTCTATTTTTTGATTCGGAAAAGCAATATTTTCCGTCATATCGTGTTCTGCCATTGGTCTTTTTTACCCTTTCTTTCTTCTCTCGTCCGTCTTTATACGTCGAGATTTTCAACGAAGCGCGCGTTCTGCTCAATAAATTCGCGGCGGGGCTCAACCTCATCACCCATCAGAAGCGAGAAGGTTTCGTCTGCCATAATGGCATCCCCAATGGTGACCTGCAAAAGCGTTCTTCTTTCGGGGTCCATCGTGGTTTCCCAAAGCTGCTCGGGGTCCATTTCACCAAGACCCTTGTAGCGCTCCGCCTCGGTGTTTCCACCCATTTCGGCGATAATTGCGTCTCTTTCGGCATCCGAGAAGGCATATCTCTCCTGGCTCTTGCCCTTCTTGATTTTATAAAGAGGCGGCTGTGCCAGATAAACGTGGCCCTCCTCAATCAACCGTCTCATATGACGGAAGAAGAAGGTCAGAAGCAAAATACGGATATGGGGGCCGTCAACGTCAGCATCCGCCATAATGAGGATTTTTCCGTACCGCAGCTTTTCCATGTTAAATTCCTCGCCGATGCCGCAGCCGAGCGCCTGAATAATAGGAAGCAGCGAGGGATTGCCGTACACCTTTTCGGCGCGGCTCTTTTCAACGTTCAAGACCTTTCCTCGCAAAGGAAGAATGGCTTGGAATCGGCTGTCTCTACCGTCCTTGGCAGAGCCTCCTGCGGAATCTCCCTCTACCAGATATACCTCTGTTAGCTCGGGGGATTTTTCCTGACAGTCGGCAAGCTTGCCGGGCAGAGTGGAAACCTCCAAGGCGTTCTTCTTACGGGAGGCCTCTCTTGCCTTTCTTGCGGCCTCGCGGGCGCGGGAAGCGGCCAAGGCCTTTTCTATTACCGTTTTACCGACAGCGGGATTTTCCTCAAAGTATTCTTCAAGCTTTCTCGCCACCATTCCCTCAACCAGCACTCTGATTTCGGAGTTACCGAGCTTCGCCTTGGTCTGACTTTCAAACTGCGCGTCCTCAAGCTTAACGCTGATAATGGCGCAAAGACCCTCGCGCACGTCCTCGCCCGAGAGCTTCTCTCCGTCCTTCAAGGCCTTGATTTTGTGGGCGTAATCGTTTAACACCTTTGTCAAGGCCGTTTTGAAGCCCGTTTCATGCGTTCCGCCCTCGATGGTTGCCATATTGTTGGCAAAGGAAACCACAAGCTCATTATAGGAATCGCTGTATTGCAGGGCAACCTCGGAAATGGCGCCATCCTTCTCGTCCTTGATATAAATGGGAGAGGGATGCAGGGGATTGACGTGACGGGTGCCGTTTAGGTATTCCACGAAGGAAATAATACCGCCCTCAAAGCAAAGGTTATCCTCTCTGGGCTCTTCCCCTCTCAAATCCACAAGACGAAGCGCAACGCCTGCATTCAAAAAGGCCTGCTCACGCAAACGGGAAAGAAGCGTATCATACTCAAACACAACCTCCTCAAAGATGGTTGTATCGGGCTTGAAGCGCACGTAAAGACCGTGTCTTTCCGTTTCTCCGTCACAGGTGAAGGGACGGGCCACCTTGCCCTTTTCAAAGCGCTCGGTGTACTTTTTGCCATCGCGGCAGTTTTCCACCTCTACCCACTCGGAAAGCGCGTTTACCACGCTGGCACCAACGCCGTGCAAGCCGCCGGCGATTTTGTATCCGCCGCCGCCGAATTTACCGCCCGCGTGCAAAACGGTATAAACAACCTCCAAGGTCGGCAGGCCCAGCTTCTCGTTCATACCCGCAGGGATACCTCGCCCGTCATCCAAAACGGAAACGCTGTTATCGGGATAAAGGGTGACGGTTATCAGCTTACAATGCCCTGCCAGCGCCTCGTCAATGGAGTTATCCACGATTTCGTATACCAGGTGATGCAGACCGCGAATAGAGGTCGTACCAATATACATACCGGGGCGCTTTCTGACGGCCTCAAGACCTTCAAGCACCTGTATTTGCTCGTCGTTATATTCGCGATTTTCAACCTGCTTTACTTCTTGCTCGTTCATAAATGGGAATACCCTTTCTTTTGCGTTTTTGCTTTGTTTATTCGCCAAGCTCCGTCTCTTCCGTTATCGCTCTGGCGGTTAAAACACCCGAGGAAAATTTCGAAAGATAAACGGCTGTTTTTTCGTTCTTACTGTCTTTTTTTCGTGAAAAGGCCTTTTTGGGAGGAGAAACCAAAAGAAGCGCCTTCGGTATATCCTCGTCACAGGAATAAAGCTTCCCTTCCTTTTCCTTTTTGCGAAGCGTCTGTCTTGTGACGGAGGAAACCGTTGCACTGTCAAAATCGAAAATACCGAGCAAATGGCGCCGACGCACGTATCGCCCGTTTCCTATACTGACGTACATTCCTTTTCTCCCCCTTCAAGCCTTTTTAAGCCTTCAACAAGGCTTTTTACACCAATGCAATGCTTTTTATCTGATAAATGAATACAAATTTTAAAAAATGCGCCTTTAAAAGATTTTTTAAAGCCTCTTTTACCTTATTGAGAAACAACACCACCCGCAACGTGTATAAAATGCACGCCCGTTTCCTTAACGGCATCCTTATCACAGCCCGTAAAGATAAACTGCGCGTCCTTAACGCCCGAAAGAAGAAAGCTTTTTCTTCCCTCGTCAAGCTCACTAAGCACGTCATCAAAGAGATAAACGGGGCTTTCTCCAAAAAGAGACTCCGATATTTTGCCCTCGGCAAGCTTCAAAACCAAAACCAAGCTTCTCTGCTGCCCCTGGCTTGCATAGTCTCTCGCGTTTTTGCCGTTGACGCTGATGGTCAGGTCATCTCTGTGTATGCCGAAAAGCGTGCTTCCGACGGCAATTTCTCTGGAAACCGATTTTAAAAGATTGTCCTTATATCTTGCCGCAAGCGTCTCTTTATCCTCGCCCTCTGTATAGGGGGTTTCGGAGGTATAAGAAAGCGACAGCGCCTCCTTACCGCCCGAAAGCTCGGCCAAAAGCCCCTCGGCATAAAGGGAAAGCCTTTTTATATATTCCTCTCGGTAAAGACGAATTTCGGCAGCGGCCAAGGCCAACCCCTCGGTATACACGAAAAGCTGCTCCTCAAATTCAAAGCCGCCGTATCCCTTTTGCGCCATCTTTAAAAGAGAATTGCGCTCGGACAGATATTTTTCATATCGCGCGTACAAAGAAACGTACACAGGATAGCACTGGGAAATGGCAACGTCCAAAAACCGCCGTCTTTCCGAGGGTGATCCCTTGATAAGCTGCAAGTGATCGGGATAAAACAAAACCGCCCTGAAATTGCCGAGCATCTCTGCCGTTCTTTCCAGCAAGACGCCGTTTTTTTTGCGCTCTCTCGTGCGCCCGTCATACCGATAAGAGAGGGTTTCCTCTCTTTCCTTCTTTTCGTACACGATTTCGGCCGAAAAACCGCCCTTGCCAAAGGAAATCAGCTCCGAGTCCTTGGCAAGACGAAAGCTTTTTCCGCGCGCAAAGAGATAAATGCCCTCCAAAATATTGGTTTTTCCCTGGGCATTTCCGCCAAGAAGAAAATTCATTCCCTCCTTGAAGGATATTTCCGCCCTTTCGATGTTACGAAAGGAAAAGAGGGTTATTTTTTTAATACGCATCAGCCGTTCATACGGACAGGCAATACCATATAGAAGTAATCGCTGTCCTCCTTCTTTTCGGCAGGCTCAATGGTGATGCCCGACTGCACACCCTTCATCGTGATTTTAATGACGTCACTGTCTGCCGCGCGCACGGAATCCAAAAGCAAGCGGCAGTTAAAGCCGATTTCCAAATCCGCGCCCTCGTGGGTACAGTACATTTCGTCATACACCTTGCCGCCCTGGGAATTGGAGGTGATGGTAAGAGAATTTCCGTCAAGCGTCAGCTTTACGTAGCTCTTGCCGCTGGTGATTTTCTCCTCGGCAATCAGCATGGCTCTTTCAAGACCCTCTTCCAGTCTCTTCTTATCCAAAACCAAGGTGATGGTCTGCTCTCTCGGAATAAAGCGGTTGTAATCAATATACTCACCGTCAAGAAGTCTGGTAAAGAACAAAACGCCGCCCACGTGGAAAATCGCGTGCTTAAAGCCGAGATAAATCTTTACGTCCTCCTCGCCGTCTCCAATCAAGCGCACAAGCTCGCCCAAGGCGTGCCCGGGGATGTTGAGAGCTTCGTTCAGGGAGAATCTCGTTCCGATGTCGGCAATATCGCAATTCACCGAGCAGATAGAAAGAGCATGGCTGTTGCAGGAGACAACCGAGAGCTTTCCTTCCTTGATAGAGAAATGCGCGCTCGTCAGAATGGGTCTGATGTCGTCCTGTGCAACGGAATGAATGGTCTGGCCGATAATCTTTTTCAAAACGGCGCCCTTAATGGCAAAGCCCTTCTCGCCCGAAAGCTCGGGAAGGCCGGGGAAATCTGCGCCCTTCATCGCAAAAAGCGAGAAGGAGGAGCGCTCGCTGGAAATTTCAACGTGATAGGTTTCGTCCACCGTAATGGTGACGCGGCTTTCCGAGGGAAGAACCTTCAAAATCTGCAAAAGCTTGTTGGCATTGATAATATAGCTTCCCTTTTCTTCAATCTCGACGTCCGTAACGAACGCGCGCACACCCTTAAGCATATCGTAAGAGGTAAGTCTGACGCTTCCGTCATCCATCGTTTCAATCAGAACGCCCTCAATGGCAGGGATGGTGTTCTTGGTGGAAACGGTGCTCATAACGGGGTAAAGCTTCTTTAAGAATTCTTCCTTGGAAAACGTAATTTTCATAATTTTTCCTTTCTTTCTCCATTTTGCGAGGGGGCAAACGGCGAAGCCCTTGTTTTTTCTTCCGTTTTTTCAGCCCGAAGGGCAAAATGCTTTAATTGAATAATAAATATATTAGCAGTATTAATAGTAGGGGCGGTGGAAACTGTGGAAAAAGCGAAAAATCAGCGTATAAAGCCGTTTTTTTGCCTGTTTTTTTTCTTTTTTCTCTTGGGAAAAGAGGTGGAAGGATTTGGGGAAAGAGCCGCCTTTTCGGTGGAAAAGAAAAGGCTTATTTCGTTGAAATTTTTTCCAAAAGTTTTAAACAGCTTTAAAGGCCGCTTTTCCACAGGCCTTTGGGGAAAACCCATATAAGCGCCTTACTCTTGAAAAGGGGATAAAAACACAAATTTTCAGGCTTTTCCCAAAATCCACAGAAAATTTTGGATAAATTATTCCTTGATTTTCTCGGTCAGCTCCTTGATTAAGGACTCGGTGCTTTTGTTTTCAACCCGTTCCTTTTCTATCTTTTCTATGGAGCTGTAAATGGTGGTATGATCCCTGTCAAAATAATTGCCTATATCCTGCAAGGAAAGCGGCGTCAGCTCTCGGATAAGGTAAACGCACATATGGCGCGCCGCGGCAATGTTGGCATTTCTCTTTTTACCCTTAATATCCTCAACGGAGATATTATAGGTTTCAGCAACGATGCGGATAATGCGCTCCACCGTGAGACTGGCAGGCTCCTCGCCCGAAATCATATCGCCCACAACGTGACGGCACATATCCATATCGGGCTGTTGCGATTGAATGGAGGCAAGCGCGGAAAGACGCTTCATCGCGCCCTCTATCTGACGGATGTTCTTTTTCAGACTGTCCGTTAAGTAATCAATGCTCGTTTCGGTCATACGAAGATTGAAGGTTTCCGCCTTTTTGCGAATAATGGCGGCGCGAAGCTCCGCAGAGGGCGGCTGAATATCGGCAATCAAGCCCCACTCAAAGCGGGTTCTCAGACGCTCCTCCAAGGGCTTAATATCCTTTGGAGGACGGTCAGAGGTTAAGATAATCTGCTTTTCATTCTCGTAAAGAGCCGAGAAGGTGTGGAAAAATTCCTCTTGAATGGCCTCCTTGCGCGCGATAAACTGCACGTCGTCAATCAAAAGAATGTCGGCCGAGCGATATTTTTCGCGGAAGGCAGGCATGGTGGAATTTTTAAGAGCCGCAACCATTTCGTTGGTGAAATCCTCGCACTTTTTATATACGATACGCACGTTCTGGTTGCTCTTCTTGATTTCGTTGGTAATGGCGTAAAGCAAGTGGGTTTTGCCGATGCCGCTTGGGCCGTAGATAAAGAGGGGATTGTAAATAAAGGCGGTGGAATCCCTTTCGTCCTCCTCCTTGTGCTGCAAGGACGAGGAGAAGGATGTGGCAACGGCCCAGCAGGCCGCCTGCGCGAATTTATTGGATTCACCGATAACGAAGTTTTCAAAGGTGTATTTCGAAATGATGGAATTTCCCTCAATGTCGGCGCGCAAACGGGCGCTTTCCTCATCCTCCTTCTTGGGAAGATTGTGCGGAACGTAATAGGATTGGGGAATATCCTCTTTTTTGTTGTTTTCGGTGGAAAGAACGATAACCTCTAAGGAAAAACCGAATACGTGCTGCAAGGCAAGCTGAATGGTCTCCACGTGCTTGGTTTGCAAAATGCTTCTCTTAAAATCGTTGTCAATCGAGAAAACGGCGTTTTCCTCGTTCATTTCTTGCAGCTTCAGCTCCTCAAACCAAAGCTTGTATACCAAAGGGGTGATATGCTTCTCCCAAAACGCGTGCAAAAGCGCGTCAATCTCCTTTAAGCTTCCTTCGCCGTTATTTTCGGCAGATTCTGTTGCTTCTACCTCTTCTTCGGGCATATTTACATTGTTCATTTCTTCCATACTGCTGTCCTTACGAATGTCCTTTCCTCGTTTTTTGCGGAAAAAAGAGCCGTTCTACACGCCTTTTTTCTCTTCTTATTTGTCAAATACGCGGTAAACCCGAAAAAAACAGGCTCTCTGCCGTATTATATATTTATATAATATATATTAAATATATTTATAGGCCAATTATAGCACATTTTTTACTTAAATTGGGGTCAAAGTTAAAAAGAAAAATGTAAACTTTTTGTAAACCGCGCGTTTTTTGTATTTTTTCGTTGATTTAGCCCTTTGTCTTTTTGAAAACAATTCTTTACAAAATAAGGTATTATCTTATAAAAAAGGCAAAAAACAAGAAAAGCGAAGGGCAACAAAAAAAGAGCGAGCAAACAAGAAAAAATCTCATTTGCTCACTCTGCTTTACTTTTAATTTGAAAAAATCAAAGGCCTTCGGTAAATTCGCTGCCGCAAATCAAGGTCAAAAGCTCGTCAAGATCCTCGTTATCGTCAAAATAGAGGGTTAAGGACTTGTTGGCACCCTTGGCGGAAATCTTAACGCGGCGGCAAAGGAAGGAGGTCATCTTCTGTTCAAGCTCGCGCACGTAGTCAACGCGGAAGGTGGGCGCGCCTATATCCTCTTTTTCTTCCTTTTGGGCGTTCATTCTCTTAACGGCAATCTCGGTTTCGCGCACGGAAAGACCGTTTTTGATAACGAGGTCAGCCAAAACGGCGATATTGTCTCTGTTGCGTAAGCCTAAAAGGGTTCTGGCGTGTCCTGCGCTCAACGCTCCCTGAATCACAAGAGACTGCACCTCTCTTGGCAAATCCAAAAGGCGAATGGTGTTGGCAATGGCAGAGCGGCTTCTGCCGATACGGGAGGAAATTTCCTCCTGCGTCATTGCATAATCAAGCGTAAGAGAGAGAAGCCCCATTGCCTCTTCGATGGGATTGAGTTCCTCTCTTTGTATGTTTTCAATCAAGGCAATCTGGGCAGCGGTTTTCTCGTCCATCTCCGAAATAAGAACGGGAATTTCAGAAAGACCGGCAAGCTTCGCGGCGCGCCAGCGACGCTCACCTGCCACGATAACGTATCTGTCCTCGTCAACAGGGCGAACGAGAATGGGCTGCAAAACGCCGTGCGCGGCAATCGAATCGGCAAGGCTTGCAAGAGATGCCTCTTCAAAATGCTTACGGGGCTGATTTTTTGCAGGGTCAATCTGGGAAAGGCGCAGAGTGGAAATACCGCCCGTGCTTTCCTTCTCCTCTATTGCGTTGTCTAAAAATATGGCGTCAATGCCTCTTCCGAGTCCTGTTTTTTTAGCCATAGGTAAATCTCCTTTTCAGTATGAATGTTTGGTATAAGGCGCTGTCGCTCTTAAATGCGAAGCATAAGCTCCTTTGCCACAGCGGCATATTCAAGAGAGCCCTTTCCGTAGGGGTCGTGATAGCAAACGGGCTCGCCGAAGCCGGGCGCCTCGGAAAGCTTGACGGAGCGGGAAATGGGCTGTTTGAAGAGCTTGTCTGCATAATACTTTTTCAGCTCTCTGACCACCTGGGTGGTGAGAATGAGGCGGCCGTTATACATCGTAAGCAAAATGCCCGTAATTTGTAAAGTGGGGTTATACAGCTGCTTGACGCGCTTGACGGTGCCTGCCAGCTGGGAAAGTCCCTCCAAGGCGAAAAATTCACACTGCATCGGGATAATCACACCGTCTGCCGCAGAAAGCGCGTTGATGGTTAAAAGAGAGAGGGCAGGCGGGCAGTCAATGAGTATGTAATCAAAGCTCTCCTTCAGGGGAAGAAGGGCGTCCTTTGCGCGATATTCTCTTCCCTTTTCGTCCAAAAGGTCAACCTCCGCACCCACCAAGGACATATTGGAGGGCAAAAGAGAAAGATTTTTGAAGCGCGTTGCAATAATGGCGTCCTCTGCCTTACATTCGCCAATCAAGACCTCGTAGGTGGAGTGCTTTAATTGCTTTTTATCAAGGCCGACGCCGCTCGTAGCGTTTCCCTGGGGGTCCATATCCACCAAAAGCACGCGCTTTCCCGCCTTTCCCAAGGCGGCGGCAACGTTGACCGCAGAGGTGGTTTTTCCCACGCCTCCCTTTTGGTTGGCAAATGCTAAAATAGCAGACATAGCGTCATTCCTTTCTTTGCGTTCTTTATCTCATTTTATCATATCTATTTTAGCATAAAAAGTGCCGTCTGTCAATTTTATTCCGTCATAAATTCAAAAAAATTCAATTTTTATTTTGCCCTTCAATAATTGGTTGACAAGAAGGGCCGAAAATATTATAATGGAAGCAGAAAAATGAGTCTGAACGCGCATTTTTTCAGTAAAAAAAGCATCGGAAGGGAGACTTATTATGAAAAAGAAAGGCGAACGAAAAATCGGATTTTCAGCTTTGGCAGCGGCCCTTTTGTTGCTATTTTCTATCCTGCTTTTATTCGGCTGCACGGGCACGGGCGCAGGCAGTCAAACGGGCGGTGATAATACAGGCGGCGATTCGAGCGGCCAAAACGGCGAAGCAACACCGCCGAAATCGCACGAGGACTGGCAGGAAACGATATTTTTCCACGAGGAAAGCGGCGTTTCCTTCTCCTTCTATTTGCCTTGGGAATGGGAAATCTGGTGCTCTCGCGGTTACGCAATTTTATACGAGGACGGCGAAGAGGTTGGCAGAATAGGCAATTATTATAGCAACGGTCAGACCTCGGATTACGAAAACAGCGTGCGCGACGGCTTCGTTTTGGAGAAAATGGAGTATCTTAACGAGAACGAAGGGCGTTTTATTGTTACGCTCTTTAAAAACGAAGGGCAAGAGGAGATATATCTTGCCATAGATTTGAAGGCAAGCGCGCTTTCCGAAAGCGATAAGGCCATGCTATTTGAAAACGTGGGCGTTGCAGGGCCATCCTTCCTTGATATGTTCAGCGGCGGAATGGAGGAAAGCGGCGAAATTCTGATTTTGGGAAACAGCTTTATCGGCACCTCTCGCGTTGGCGCTTTTTTGTCCGCGCTTTTTGAGGCGGGAGAAAAGAATTATACCGTTAATGCCATCAGCAAGGGATATGCCTCCGTTTCCCGTTACGCCAACGAGAGCTGGTACGGCCCTGACCTGATGAATGAAATTCGCAGCGGCAAATATGCCGCGGTGTTCCTTTGCGGCTTTTACAGCGAGGCGGACGTCGAGGCCCTGCCGATAATCCGAGATATTTGCTTGGAGGGAGAAACGCCCTTAATGCTTTTCCCCGCGCACAACGAAAGCAGCGCGCTCTGGAACAGAGCCGTGAAGGAAACCAATCTTCCCGTTTTGCCCTGGCAAACGGAAATCAACGCCCTGATAAACGAGGGGCTTGCGAGTTTTAGTGACTTCTGCATTGACGACAGCCATTTTCATTCCACGCCCTTGGCGGGGTACGTGGGCGCTTCGATGATATACCGTGCCGTTTGCGGCGAGCTGCCCGAAAGAGTTTTTTGGGATGCGCCTCTTGACGTTTCGGCGGTAAGCGACAAGCTCGGTGCCTATATGTACAGAGGCAATGCGGGCGGCGTTTCTGACCTTCCGCTATACGTTTTGAAAAAAACGGACTGACTTTTGCGCGGCGGTGTGCGGAGAAGGCCTTGACTTTTCCTCTTGATTGTTATATAATGCTTTCTGTATGATAATGTGTAACTTATATTTATATTAAAGAAAGGCAAATTCACGATGAAATGGACCTCCTTAAATGAATTAAGAGAAAAATTCCTCTCCTTTTTTGAGGAAAAGGGGCATTTGCGCCTTGGGAGCTTTTCTCTCGTTCCCCATAACGATAAATCCCTGCTTTTGATCAATTCGGGCATGGCGCCGATGAAAAAGTATTTCACGGGAGAGGAAATTCCTCCGAGAAACCGTGTTTGTACCTGCCAGAAGTGCATCCGCACGCCCGACCTTGAAAGAGTTGGCCATACCGCGCGCCACGGCACCTTCTTTGAGATGCTCGGCAACTTCTCCTTTGGCGACTATTTCAAGAACGAGGCGATTCCGTGGGCTTGGGAATTTCTGACCGAGTGGCTGGAAATCCCCGCGGATCTTCTCTGGCCCTCCATTTACGAGGAGGATGACGAATCTTACGCTATCTGGGTAGAAAAGGTAGGGGTTAACCCCGCGCACATCGTGCGTCTTGGCAAGGCAGACAACTTCTGGGAGCACGGCACAGGTCCTTGCGGCCCCTGCTCCGAAATCTATTTTGACCGCGGCATCAAGTACGGCTGCGGCAAGCCCGATTGCAAGCCCGGCTGCGACTGCGACAGATATATGGAAATCTGGAACAACGTGTTCAGCCAGTTCAACAATATGGGAGACGGCACCTATACCGAGCTTGCCTCCAAGAACATTGATACGGGCATGGGCCTTGAGCGTCTCGCCTGCGTGATGCAGGGCGTTGACAATATGTTCGTGGTTGACTCCATTCGCAAGATTTTGGACAGCGTTTGTGCCGTAGCAGGTAAGACCTACGGACAGAATGCCGAAAACGATATTTCCATCCGCGTTATCACCGACCATATCCGCGCTTCCCTCTTTATGATTGCAGACGGTGTTATCCCCTCCAACGAGGGCAGAGGCTACGTATTGCGCCGTATTCTGCGCCGCGCCTGCCGTCACGGCAAGCTGCTCGGCATCGAGGGTCCCTTCTTGACGGGGCTTTGCCTTGTTGCTATGGAGGAATCCCGCGAGGCTTATCCCGCTCTTTCGGAAAAGAAGGACTATATTCTGCGCGTAATGGCAAACGAGGAGGCAAGCTTTGCCGCCACGATTGACCAAGGACAAGCCATTTTGGCAGGGCTCATCAAGGACGCCAAGGAAAAGGGCGTTGATGCCTTGACGGGCGAAGAGGTCTTTAAGCTGTACGATACCTACGGCTTCCCCATCGACTTAACCAAGGAAATTGCCGAGGAGGCAGGCCTTACGGTAGACGAAGGCGGCTTCCGTGCGTTAATGGAGGAGCAGCGCGTGCGCGCCCGCGAGGCAAGAGCCAATATTTCGGGCTGGTCGGGCACGGACAAGAGCGTTCTTTCCACCCTTCCCAAGACCGAATTTTTGGGCTATGACGCTATCACCTGCGAGGGCAAGGTATTGGCCATTCTCACCGATGAGGGTGCTGTTTCCGAGGCCTCGGAGGGCGAAATCTCCTTTATCACCGATAAAACCGTATTTTACGGCGAGGGTGGCGGCCAGGTTGGCGACACGGGTAAGGCCGAGGGCGCTGCCGTTGCTCTTGAAATTCTTGATACCAAAAAGACCGAGGGCATTTATATCCATCAGGCGCGTATTTTGTCGGGCGTGTTGAAAACGGGCGACAGTCTGGCGCTTGCCGTGGACGAGGGAAGAAGAGACGCGATTCGCCGCAATCACTCCGCTTGCCATCTGTTGCAGGCCGCGCTGCGCCGTGTGCTTGGTACGCACGTTGAGCAGGCAGGCTCGTATGTGGACGATGAGCGCGTTCGCTTTGACTTCTCTCACTTCTCCGCTATGACGAAGGAGGAGATTTCTGCGGTTGAGGCTCTGGTAAACGCCGAGATATTGAAGGCCGCCGTTGCCTTTACCGAGGAATGCTCCATTGACGAGGCCAAGAAGAAGGGCGCTATGGCCCTCTTTGGCGAAAAGTACGGCGACACGGTGCGCCTTGTGCATATCGGCGAGAGCTCCTTGGAGCTTTGCGGCGGTACTCACGTAGCCAATACAGGCTCTATCGGCCTTTTCCGCGTGGTTTCCGAGTCCTCTGTTGCCGCAGGTGTGCGTCGAATTGAGGGCGCAACGGGCCTTGGCGTTTTGGCTCTTCTTGCCGAAAAGGATGCGCTTTTGGCCGAAACGGCCAAGGAGCTCAAGGCCAACACCGTTTTGGATTTGCCCAAGAGAGCCGCGGCGCTTCACGCCGAGGTTAAGGAAATGGGCAGAGCGCTTGAAAGCGCCGAGGCCAAGCTTGCAGACGCCAAGCTTTCCTCTCTTCTTTCCTCTGCAAAGACGGTGGGCAAGGTTCGCCTTTTGGCCGCCAAGGTTTCCGTCAAGGTTGAGGAAGCGCGCGCCATTTGTGACTCCATTAAGGGCAAATACGCCGATATGGTGGCCGTTTTGGCCGTTGTTGACGGCGAAAAGCTGAATTTTGTCGCTTGCTGCGGCGCTGACGCCGTAAAGGCAGGCGCACACGCAGGCAACATTTTGAAGACCGTTTCCGCCATTTGCGAGGGCAAGGGCGGCGGTAGACCCGACAGCGCTATGTCGGGCGGCAAAAACGTTGCCAAGGTTGAAGAGGCGCTTGCCGAGGCAGAGCGCATTCTCGCCGCATTGGCATAAGACTTATGGGCTGTCTCGTAAAGGGGCAGCCCTATTCTTGTAAGAAAAGACAAATTTTAATAGGAGCGTGCTTGCCAAGGCAAGCAGGGTGAAAAAATGGAATTACAGGGAAAGAAAATTTGCTTTTTGGGAGATAGCATCACCGCAGGCAGCGGCATCTCCTCGATGGACAAAATTTATTGGAATCTGCTTGCCGAGCGCGAGGGCTGTATCTCGTACGGTCACGGCGTTGGCGCAACGCGTATTGCCTCCCAGAAAAGCTACGGGCTTGACAATATCGTCAAGGCGCCAAACTCGGACAACAACAACGAATATTTCGTTACGCGCGTGCCCGATATGGTAGAGGACGCAGACGCTATCGTGGTTTTTGGCGGCACCAACGATTACGGCCACGGAGACGCAACGCTTGGCAGTATGGCCGACCGTACTCCCGAAACCTTTTACGGTGCGATGCATCACCTTTGCATTACCCTGCGCGCCAAATATCCCACCGCCCCCATTGTCATTATGACGCCCTTGCACCGTTGTAGAGAGAACCAGCCCTACAACTCTCTCGGCATTCGCAATATGACGAATCTTTCCGGCTACGTTGCCATTATCAAGGAGGTTGCCGCATACTATAACCTTCCTGTTCTGGATTTGTACGCCATTCCCGATTTCGAGCCCGAAAACGAGGAAAACCGCCTGATGTATATGCGTGACGGTCTGCACCCCAATGACCTTGGCCACGAAATTCTCTATAAGTATCTTTCTGCCTTCTTGAAGGCGCTTTAAAAGGAGCAAGCCCCTTTTGGCAAAGGCTTAAAAATCAAGAAAAAGGAATGAGCCGCTATGATAAAAAACATTATTTTTGACATCGGCAACGTCTTGGCGGCGTTCCGCTGGCGCGAGGTTTTCGTTTCGCTTGGCTTTTCTCCTGCGGAGGTAGAGGCGCTTGCCGAGGCAACGGTCAAGAGCAATCTCTGGCTGGAGCTTGACAGAAGCGCAAGGCCGGACGGGGAAATTATGGAGGAATGTATTGCCGCCGCGCCTGCCTACCGCGAAAAGATTTGCCTCTTTTTCTCCCACCTTTCCGAAACGGTGGCGGAATATCCCTATGCAACCCCTTGGATAAAGGAGTTGAAGGCGGCGGGCTATGGGGTGTATTTGCTTTCCAATTACGGCAAGACCGTGTACGGATTGACGCATACAAGCCTCTCCTTCCTTCCGTTTGTGGACGGCGGCGTTTTCTCCTATCAGGTCAAGAGCGTCAAGCCCGAAGGGGCGATATACGAGGCGCTGCTTCAAAAATACAACCTTTCGCCCAACGAGTGCCTCTTTTTTGACGACAATCCCTTGAACGTCGAGGGCGCAAAGCAAATGGGTATACGCGCCGCCGTGTTCACAGACTTGGCGCAAGCGAAAGAAGAAATCGCCCGTTATAGCCGAGAGAAATAAGGTCTCGACAAAAAACTCTTTACAAGAGGCGAAAAAATTGCTATAATGGAGATAGGAAAGAAAAAAGGGCTCGTCCCGATAGAAAGGAAGGTTACAGAATGAAAAAGGTTGTTATCACCATTGCCCGTCAGTACGGAAGCGGTGGGCGCGAAATAGGAGAGCGTGTTGCAGAGCTGCTGGGTGTTCCCAATTATGACAAGGAGCTGATCCGTCTTGCCGTTGCAGATGATGAGACTTTGAACGAGGCAGACGCGCAGATGGTAGACGAGCGAGCCACCAATAGCCTTCTTTATACCTTGGCTATGGGCTCTAATATGTATAGTGCCGCTCACGGTGTGCCGCACACGCCGCCCTTGAATGACAGATTGTTTATCAAGCAGTCGGAGGTTATCCGCAAGGCCGCCGAGGAGAGCAGCTGCGTTATCGTGGGCCGCTGCGGTGACTACGTTTTGCGCGAGGAGCCTGCGCGCCTTTCGGTTTTCATTTACGCGGATTTGGAATCGCGCAAGAAGCGCGTTGCCGAAAGACACGAGCTTTCGCTCGATGCGGCAATGGAGGTTATCAATAAGACCGACCGCCGCCGCTCTACCTACTACAATTTCTACACAGGCAGAAAATGGGGCCGATATGACAACTACCACCTCGCCCTTGATAGCGGCGTGCTTGGTGTTGAGGGTACCGCCCAAGTCATCGCGCAGATGGCCCGTCTGAAAATGGAAGAGACGGAATAATTTATAAGCCCTTTTCTTTTAGCGTGTTCTTCTAACGGAGAACACGCTAAATTTTTTTACCCATGCGACAGTCGGCCTGCCACGGTTCGCACACCCCAAGCACCAAACGCCCCGCCTCTGCGAAACCAACAAGTATACGAGCATTCGCTCCGTGCCGCCGCCCCCATCTCCCTGCCCAGCCCTAAAAACAAAGCAAGCCTCTTATCCCCTTTCCCTACACACCGCCAGCAGCCGCTCGCCGCGCGCACCAAACGCACCGTCTCTGCGAAACCAACAAGCATACGAGCATCTGCTCCGTGCCGCGAAGCGTACGCATACAAGAGCATCTGTTCAACGACTCTTTTAAGTCACCGTTGCACAAAGACAAAAGCTTCGCGCCAAAACAAAGTA
>JAZRFK010000036.1:0-6278 GCA_045661325.1 Eubacteriales bacterium
AGATTTCCCGAGTGGCCAAAGGGGGCAGACTGTAAATCTGTTGCGTTTCGCTTCGGTGGTCCGAATCCACCATCTCCCACCAGAAAAAAGCACTTGCTTATGCAAGTGCTTTTTTCAACGAAATTCGCCTTCGGCGAGTGAAATATGGCTTCGCCATGTGAAATAGCTTCGCTGTGAAATATCTGCTTCGCAAATGTGAATGGGCGAATTTCATTTCACATTGCGACCGAAGGGCGCAATATTTCACAATTCACGCAGTGAATTATTTCACATTCGGCGACAGCCGAATATTTCACTTGTAATTTCCTCGCTTTTATGCTATAATAAGTCTAGAAAGGCGGTGGAATTATGTTTCAAAACACAAAAGAACTCTATGAGAAGATGTGTAATACCCCTGATTTGTGCGGGATTTTTGAACTAAAGGGAGAAACAATCCATTGGTCTCTTTTCGAAGGTTACAACATTCAGGTGGCCGTTGATCCTCGCGATAATTATTTTGGTATCGATAAAAAAATCGGCATTTTGTCTGATCCGATTACACACTGGCATCCCGAAACGGATGAGATTTATGAGGAAGTTTGTAATATCGGATTAAAGGGGAACGTTCTGGTTATTAGAAAAAACTTGCTATGTACCTCCGTAGTTTATATGGGCGAAGAAGAAAATTGCCCCTATTCTGCCAAAAAGAAATGGTCATGGGGTAAAATCCTCTATTTGAAGGCAAAATAATTTGTCATCTTTTTTGTCAACTCGCCCCAGAGAACGAAGCATCCCTTTGGGATGCTTTTTTCGTTCTCTGGAGGCGCCACCCCTTCATCGGCCCGCGCTCCCCACGCCGCAGGCGTGCGGAATCCGGTTCGCATTCGCCGCGCAGAGCGCGTCGAGCTTGCTCGTAAGCGGCAAGCGCGCGAATCCTCGCCGGCGGCGAGATTCCGGAAAGATATACAACGCTTCGCCTTGATGATATACCGCAACAGGTTGCGGATGATATCCACGGCTTGCGGCTTTGCCGCTTCTGCTTCATATTCGCAAAGCGAATGCTTCATTTCCCTCTTGCGCCTCTTCCCAAAATGTGCTATACTGTACACGTAGACAAGAGAGAAAGGACGGTTTATCATATGCCGGATACATATAGCGCAAGCGCCTCTGCTTTTCGCAATACCTCTATATTTTTCGCGCCGATTTGGACAGACAGCTATAAAGATCTTGTTTGCTGCTTGAAAAAGGATTCGCGCTACCGTTATTTATCCAAAAAAGATGCGCCGCAGTATATGCTGCCCTACGTCAACAGAATATACAAGGACGATGATCTTTTTGTAAAATTTGAGCTGCAAGCCGAGCATTTTCCGCAGCTGTGTCTGTGTGGGGCTTGGTGCGAGCCCGATGCGTCACCCGTTTTGCAAAGGGTTGTGCTTTCCTGCTTCTCCACCGGCTGCTTTTTCGCCGAATTTCACGTTTCCTATGAGGGATTAACGCTTGAACAGATAACAGACTTTGCTTTTCATTTTAAAAACGCCAAGAAGGGCAAGGATGAGGTGTGCGGCACCGTCACGATGGAAGAGGCGCTGATTGCGCTGCTTCCGCAGCAGGTTGCCACCGAGCCATTCTTTACAGGCTCCGATTTCAAGCTGGAATGTAAGATGTTTCATCAAATTTGTCTGGAAGAGCCGCTCTCGGAGGACGAAATAAACAAGCATCTCATTCATTTGCGAAGAGGCTATCATAGAAATTTTGCAATTCCGCAGATGTGTGGCGAGTATGATATGACCTACGAGCCGTATTCCTATGACCGTTGGGCCGGCTCTCAGGAGGGCCTCGTCAATATTTTCAACTATACCGGCGAAGAGAGCACCGACAGGTTTTTGGCAAAATACAAGCCCCTGCATCTATCGCAGAATTATTTGTTTATGTACTTGGTTCTGCTGAATCAGCGTTTTAGCGCCGTTCGCTATTTGGATAAGATATCGCAGTTCAGCAAATACACCCGCAAGGAAAAGGAAAAGCTGAACGTCAAGATTTTTCAACTGAAAACGGTGTTCTCGTTTAGCGTGGTGTCGGATGACCAGCTCTACCAGAACCTGTATACCAAAATGTACGGTCTGCTTGACATCGACAGGCTCCTTGCCGATATTCACGACAACGAGGCGCAGGTGGAAACGCTCCAAAACCACGAGCTTTTGGAAAACGAAAAAATGACGAGCCGCTTCCTCTTCGGGCTTTCGCTACTATCTCTTTTTTCGGTGCTGGTGGACGCCGCGGGCTACTTTGACCGCATTTCGATTTTAGCCAAAATCGCCACACCGCTGAGCTTCGCCTGCTTGCTCTCCATCGTTGTATTCTATTTCGTTTGGTGGCTGCGCTACCGCTCGAAATAACGGCACGCGAGGCTTGCATCTATATCCTACAAGGAGAACAACAAATGACAGACAAAAGGAACAAGACGAGCACGCACTACACCCTCACGGAAAACGGCTATTCCATCAGCGGTAGCTCCGAGATTTTCAACAGAACCCTCTATGGCTCCCACAAAAACGATGATAGAAGCGGACGCTTTTTCACCTTTGCGGGAGATGCGCCCCAATTTATGGGGGCTGTTTCCGACTGGGTAAAGAGCGGTATCACCTTTTACGAAAAATGCGGCATTCTCAATAGCGGACTTGCCATTACGCCCGGGCGGCGCCAACGCTTTTATTACTCGGAGGATATTGACCAGACGTCCCGTTGGTTCCACGATTCGGAGGATATTCGCGCCGAATTCAAGAACGGCTGGATGGAATACGAGCTGTCACAGATGTCCTCGTGGTTTCCCGACGTGCGCGTTAAAATCGAGGCCTATCCGCTTTTACCCGATGACGGCTATTTGATTCGTTACAGGATTTCAACCGACCAAAGAGTTTTCTTTGCGGCGGGCTTTGGCGGCCTTACCGACGTTCTCTCCCGCTTTGAATACAAGGGAGTGCCGGAGCGGTATTTCTCGGCGGAGAACACAAAGGGCAACACCGTGACGCTTGGCAAGAACCGCGCCTCTATCAGCCATGCAAACGGCAACACCATGCGAATTGCCGCAAGCTTTGACGCCGAATTTGAAATCGGCTCGGCAAAAGCCATGTCCGAGCCCTATCCCAGCGCGTTCTTGGGCAGCGCGCCCGAAAACGAGGACGACTGCGTTGTCAAAATCTCCTTTCCCATTGAGCCCGGCAAGCCGCTTGACGGGTATCTTATCGCCCTATACAACGCAGACGAGGAAACGCTCGACACCTGGCTTTCGAGGAAAAATCCCATCGCCTTCATCAAAGAGCAGATTTACGCAAAGACGGCCTGCATAGCCGTTCACACGCCCGACAAGGCGTTAGATCTTTCGGTTGTACCCACCGTTATCGCCTTGGACGCCTCCTGGCACGAGGATTCCTTCCACCACGGCGCCTTTGCCTACCACACCCCCTTCTTAGGATGGCGAAATTGGTACGCCCCCACCGCACTTGGCTGGGGAGAGCGCGTGGAAAGGACTATGCACAAGTATCTGTCCCTTATCAGCCGCGGAGACGTCAAGAACGAGCGCGTATGGTATGAGGAGGACCCCGCCCTCGCCAGAGAGGATTGGTGGCAAGGCGCTTTCCACAACCAAGACAACCCCGTTGGCTGTCTGCCCTCCTACTTCAATTCCGACCTCACCCCCGGACGCGACGTATACAACATGCAGGAATGCGCCCTTGACGAGATGCTCTATTATATTGAGTGGTCGGGCAACCTTGCCATTGCCGAGCAGTATTTTGACGATTTCTGCTCCATGCTCGACTGGGAGGAGAGAACCTTTGATCCCGACGGGGACGGCCTTTACCAGAACAAGCTGAACACCTGGATATCGGACGGTCACAACTACAACGGCGCAGGCTGCGCGCAGTCCACGGCCTACAATTACCGCGCGAACCGCGTTCTCGCGCAGATCGCACGGAAAATCGGGCGCGACGCGTCCTCTTTAGAGGCGCGCGCCGAAAAAATCAAGGCGGCGTTGCAGGAAAAGCTCTGGCTTGCCGCCGAGGGCGTCGTTGCCGAAAGCCTTGATACCATCGGGAATTGCCTCGTTCATCCTGCCGTTGAGCTTGCCAGCGTCTATCACCCCATCGACTCGGATATGGTTGACGGCTTTCAGGCGTACACCATGCTCAAATATACCGAAAACCGCATCAAGAATTTGGAAACGGTTTCGGGCGGAAGGCTTTGCTATTCTTCGAATTGGTTGCCCAAGCAGTATTCCAACTGCGGCATCTTCCCCTCGGAGAACGCCCACCTTGCCTTAATGTATTTCAAGCTTGGCTTGAAGGAGGAGGGCAAGAAGCTTCTTGACGGCATCGCCGATTGCTATTTCACGGGCAGAAATCCCGGCCTTGCGGCGCATATTCAATCCCCTATGGGCACCTCTGACCTGGGCGACATGGACTTTACCGACGTGTCAAGCACCTATCTGCGCTTGGTGATCGAGGGGCTGTTCGGCATCCGAATCAACGCGCTTGAAAATTGCGTTTCCATCGCCCCCGGCTTCCCTGACGAATGGGAGGAGGCAAGCCTTGCCCTCAAGGATCTCTCCTTGGATTATCACAGACGCGGAAACCGCGAGAGCTTTCATATTACCTGTGAGCGCCCCGAGGTCAAATGCCTGCGGATTCCCATGCGCTCCTCTGACATAGAGGCCGTTTTGCTTGACGGCGAGCCTGTGCCCTACGAGATAGTGGCCGCCCCCAACCATAGCTTCATCGTGGTTCGCGTAGAGAAGGTGAGCAGATTCGGACTTCGCGTGATGCACGGAAGCGAGCCGCTCCCCTCCCTTTCCCTTGCTGACACCGTGCTTGCGGGCGGAAGACTTCTCGTTACGCTAAAAGGGGCAGAGATAGCCGAGGTATACGATGCTTCCGAGGCGCTGGAGGACATCTCCATCGTTGGAAACAAGGTGTACGCCACCGCCAAGGACATCGCGGGCCAGCACACCCTCTTTGTCCGCGCCGTGTCGGGCAAGTACGATGCCTGGCTGGCGGCGGACTATACCGCTCTTTGCGAGGAACGCGCCCTTCCGCCCATAACGAGCACCGACTTTGACACGGTGGATATATCCGCCTTCTTGAATTGCAGCATCACCGAGATTCATAAGCAGGACTATCTCAGCCCAAGGCCCAAGGGATATTCGATGAGCGCCATGCGTGACGGGCGCCATACCCACACCTGGACCCAATACGATAGACGCGAGATCTATATCGACGATTCGCTTTTCAGAAATGCGGGCGGTAAGGTGCATTCTCCCTCGGGCATTCCCTTCGCGACCCCAGCCGAAAACGAGAATCTTGCCTGCGTTTCCATCTATGACAATTTCCCCACGGAATTTACCGCACCCCTTGACGGAAAGGGCGAGGAGCTTGCCGTCTTGTTTATCGCCAGCGCCTGCTGTATGCACACGGGCGTGGAAAACGCCCGCATCACCGTCACCTACGCCGACGGCACCGAGGAGGCAACCAAGTTGGTCTACCCCATCAGCCTTGACGACTGGCTGACCTCGGCGCTCACCACCGAGGCGGAAATCTTCTATTTCAGCCAGTACAATCACGCAACGGTCAAGAGAATCAGGCTTGACCCCGAAAAGACGCTCCAAAGCGTCAAAATCGAGGCGGTTGCCAACGAGGTGATTCTCGGCACTCTTGGCATCACCGTCAGAAGATAAGACGGACGGGCAAAGGGGTTGGGCGGAATAGTATACACGGCTACGCCGTGATGATATACAGCCCTTCGGGCTGATGATATGCGAATGTATATCTCGCCGAAGGCGAGCTATACATTCAATGATATCCACGGCTACGCCGTGATGTTGACACACCCCCCGAAATTTGCTATAATAAAGAAAAAACACTTTTTTAGAGAGGATAGACCTATGAAAAAGACTGTTAGTATTCTTCTTTCCCTTGTGATGCTTTTCTCCCTTTGCGCCCTGCTCTTCTCCTGCTCCTCGGGCGGCACGGGCAATGCCGAGCCCTCTATCGCCTTTGGCAAACGGTATATAGAATACAAGGCGACAACGGGCGAGCCGTCGAACGAACGCTCCTACACCTTCAACGCGGGCGGCACGGGCTATTATGATTTTGACTACACGATAGACTCCTTCGACTTCAGCCTTAACGCCACTGTCACCTATGTCTACAAGGGAAGAATTCATTTCGTATGGAGAGCGGTGGCGGACGGCTCCGTTTCCCTCTTCCCCACCGAAACGGTTTACGACGAAAGTCACACCGAGGGCA
>JAZRFK010000037.1:0-10593 GCA_045661325.1 Eubacteriales bacterium
TTGGCAATAAAATCAGCTCTACCATGAGCATACTGCGCTTCACGGATATTGGCACCTATGGAAGTTTCGCTCCTGCCAATTTGATTTGATATAATAGACTCACGTTTTTCTTTGAGTGATTTTACGAGATTTATAATTTGAACTGCAAAATCCATAGATTGTGAGCGGAGTTTGGATTCGGACATGATATGCACCTCACTTTCGCGAATATTATACCACATACTTGCGAATATTTCAATAGTGAAGTTGCGGCAAGCCGCAGTGAAGTTATGCCTTGTGGCATAGTGAAGTTGCTCCTTCGGAGCAGTGAGGTTAAGTGTTCCGCATATCGTGCCGAAGGCACACTTCACGCACGAAGTGCGCTTCACTTGCGACGCATACTTCACGTTCCGCGCAAGCGGAACACTTAGTTCAAAAAAGCCTAATTTGTCTACCGACAAATTAGGCTTTTTTGTTGGTGGGGGAAGGTGGATTCGGACCACCGAAGTCAGTGACAACAGATTTACAGTCTGCCCCCTTTGGCCGCTCGGGAATTCCCCCATATGAAATTGTAGTTGGAGCTGGTGGACGGATTCGAACCCCCGACCTGCTGATTACAAATCAGCTGCTCTACCAGCTGAGCTACACCAGCACAACACTCCCACAACGCAAGAGATTATAACACATATTTTGCGGCTTGTCAAGGGATTTTTGAAAGTTTTTTAAAGTTTTTTTTATTATTCGTTTTTTGAAGGAAAAAACAGGCGATTTCGTTCAAGAAGTCTTGCCTTTAAACGTAAAATATCATCCTTTTTAACGTCAAGGGAGGGGGTGTCCGTGAAGGAAAAGGGCAAAAGGCGGCAAGGAAGGGGGAGTCCTGCGGCCTCGGCCTCGGTACTGACGTCATCAAAAAAGGAAAGGATTTTTTCACTTTCGGGAAAAAGGCAAAAGGGAACGCCCGAAGCAAGTGCGGCAATGCCTGCGTGCAGACGGTTGGAAAGCAAAAGGCGCGCATCGGGTAAAAGGGAGGGAAGAAGGTCAGGGGAGCTGTCTGTCAGTATTTGCTTTTGGGAAAGCGCAAGAAGTCTGCCTGCCCGTTTGCAAAAGGCGGCGTCCTTGGGGTGAAGAGGAAGAACGATGGGATGAAGGGCAGGGTTTTTCTTGATGAAAAGAGCAAGCGAGGATAAAAGCGCATATTCTGTGGAGGCAGGAGGCTTCTTTAAAACCAGGAGCAAAAGGGAAGCCCCCTCCTTTTGCGGCAAAAAGGGATAGGAAAGGGCGCTATCGTGCGAAAGATAAATAGGACAAGGCGGCAAAAGAGATGCAAAGTCTTTCGCATCCTTCGTTGTGCGCGCCTCAATTTTTTGGCAGCTCTCCAAAGCAAGACGGGTGCGAAGAACACCGCCCTCTGATAAAGGCCCTATCCCTGCCGATACCACAAAAATAGAAGACCCGCCCCTTTTGGCAAGCTTCATATAGGCGGTGTATAGCCATAAGGAGCGAGCGCTCGTTTCGTCCTGTAAAAGATTGCCGCCGCCAAAAAAGAAATCGGCGCCCCTGCGAAGCGCGCGCCTCGTTTTCCTTGACGAAAGGCGGCGCGATAAAATGTGAATGGGGTAGTAGCCCTCCCTTTCCAAGCGCTTGTAAAGCGCGAAGCGCATCCATTCGTCTCCGCCGTTTCCAAAGCCGTAGTAGCCGCAAAGCACGGCCTCCTTCTTCTTGCCCGCCACCGTGGCGTATACGCCTTCGGCATCCTCTGCCATTTGCGAAAGCGCGTAGTGAGAAAGCACGTAAGAGCGATTATAAAGCCCCATTTCCTCTTTTTTGTCCGTTGGCATTTCAGCAATACGCTTTAAGGCGTCAAGCAAAAGGGTAGGGGTTAAGGGGGTGGTTCCGCGACAGCAAAAATTGCTTTCCTCGGCGCGTTCGGCAACCGACTGGGTAAAAACGGATAAAAAACCCTCGTTTCCCGCTAAAACAACGGGAAGCGCCGCGCTCATCGCTTCAAGCGCCGCTCTTGAAACGCCAACGAAGCAATCGGCGTTTTGAAGCAATGGGGAAATATCCCTTTGCTTTCCGTATAGGAAAACGCGATCTGCCTTTGCCGAGGCGTTGATAAGCGTTGCCTCCGATTCGATGGCGGCAAAGTCCTCGCCATCGCCAATAAGGTGCAAAAACACGTCCTCTCTTTCCCAAAGGCGCAGCGCTTCAAGCAAGCAAAAGGCGGCAAGAGAACGGTCCTTGTCAAAGCGGCTTGCGTGATAAATATGAAAGCCTTTTCGGTGGGGCGCGGCGGCAGGCGCGAAAAGCTTGGTGTCAATTCCGTTCTTTGTCAGAAAAATACGTTCGGGCGGCAATCGGTATTCGCGCTTTAAATAGGCGACTATGTCAGGACTCACCGCCAAGGTTTTCTCCCCCCAAACCGAAAGACTGCGTAAGGGAAAGGCCACGGAGAAGGGAAAATGCGCCGTCACGATTAAAGGCGAGGCGCCTGCGGCCTTGGCAAGAAAGGCAGGGAAGCGGGCGTGCGCATGAATAACGTCGAAATGCTCCTCTTGAAAAAGGCGGCGAAGCGCTTTGATACAGGAGAACGCAAATCGCTTTTTATCCAACGGCAGAAGGATAAATTTCGCCGCGCTTTCCTTGGGGGTCAGCACACCGCCTGCGGAAACCACTGTAAGTGAGTGACCGCGTTCAAGCAGCGCCTCCGTTAAGGCTAAAAGGTGGGTCTCGGCTCCCCCGATGCCCAAAGATGAGGTCAACATACAAATTTTCATGCTACACCGCCTTTATAAGTATGTATCGGTACCATTCATTCTTCCCGTTTTTCTCCAAAACATACAAAAAACGGCGGAACTTTCCGTTCCGCCGTTTTATCGGCATTATACTAAGGATTCCGCCGTGGCAGGCTCCTCGGCCATTTCGTTTTGCATCGCAATCAGCTGAACGTGGTACGCATCAATAACGGCGTTTTCAAGCTCTGCGCGGAAATTGGCGTTGATAGGGTGGACGATATCGCGGTAGGTTCCGTCGGGATTCTTTCGGCTGGGCATCACGATGAAGTATCTGTCTCGGGCGTAAATGACCTTGATATCGTGTACGGCTAAGGCATCTCCAAACGTAACCGAAACGATAGCCTTCATAGGTCCTTCGTCAAAAAATTTTCTGATTTTAATATCCGTGATTTGCATTTTCGTTCTCCTTCAAAGAATAAATTTTTAGCGCACATAGGGCTTTCTACGCAATCAATTATACCAACGAAATGTGAAGGTTTTGAGATAGATATGAGATATTTTATGAAAAAAATTACCAACGCATTATGTCCCCTATTTTTCTGCAAAAAGCAACGGAAAAACACCCCTTTTTCTCTTTTTTCCGCAAGAAAACAGAAGCTTCTACCTTCGTTTTTTGACGAAAAGGGTAAAAAAATCTATTTTCTCGGTATCGGTGGCGTCAGTATGTCGGCCTTAGCGGCGCTCTGCCTTGACAAAGGGCTTCTTGTTTTCGGAAGCGACAGGACGGAAAATTCTGCCACGCTTGCGCTTAAAGAAAGAGGTGCTTCGGTTGAAATTGGGGAGACGGGCGCAGGGCTCAACGAGGCAGATTTGCTCGTTTACACCCTTGCCGTTTCCCAATCACACCCCATTTTGCAAAAGGCCAAGGCTCTCGGTATCCCCACCGTCTCGCGATCTGTTTTTCTTGGCGCCATAGCTCGTCGTTACGAAAGGTGTGCCGCCGTCTGCGGTATGCACGGCAAAAGCAGCACGGTTGGGATGTCTGCTCGGCTTTTATCGCAAACTCTTGGCGCAACAGTGCTTTCGGGTGCGCCCCTTTCCAACAATGAGGGGTGCTATCGCGCAGGCAACGATGCGCTTCTGTTAATGGAGGCTTGTGAGTATAAGGCGGCATTCTTGGATTTTTTTCCAACGCACGCCGCCCTGCTCAATATGGAATGGGAGCATACCGATTATTATAAAAGCGAAGCGGCCGTGCGCCGCGCCTTTCGGCGCTTTGCCCGAAAGAGAAGCCTTTGCTGCTTGGTTTTACATAAGGGAATAAAAGGAATTTCCGTGCGGCGCGGCGTCTCGCTTCTGACCTTCGGCGAGGGCGGCGACTTTTATGCGGAAAAAAGAGAAGAAACCCAAGGCCGCTTTTCCTTTGACCTCTGCCTTCGGGGCGAAAATCTCGGCAGAGTCGCGTTGCAGGCCCTCGGGGCGCATCAGGTGGAAAACGCCTTAGCGGCGGCCGCCCTCTCTTTCTCGCTCGGCGTGCCAAAGACCGCCCTTTCCTCGCTCCTTTCAAGCTATGGCGGTATACCGAGAAGAATGGAAAGAAAGGGGGAATGCCGTAAAGCGCCCCTGTATCTTGATTACGCGCATCACCCCTCTGAGCTTTCTGCCGCGCTTTCAACTGCCGAAAGTATGGGCGAGGTCGTGCTGGTCTTTCAGCCGCACACCTATTCAAGAGCTTTGGCCTTTAAGCGAGAGTTTCTCTCTCTTTTTCGGCGAGTGGGCCTTTGCGGCCTCTTGCCCGTTTACGCCGCGCGCGAAAAGGCAATAGAGGGAGCAGACAGTGCGGCACTGGCAAGAGAGGCAGGGGTTGCCTTTCTCCCCGATTTTTCTGCCGCCGCCCATTTCCTTTCGGAGAACGCCAAGGAGGGAAGAATATTGCTTTTGGTGGGGGCAGGGGATGTCGAGAGCGTGTTACCCTATATAGATATGAATTAAATTGTAATAATTATGAAAAAAGTGAAAAAAGCCCTTGACAAACCAAAAACTTTGTGCTATGATTAGTGCATACTTTAACAAAATAAAGTGCTAAAGCGATAAAGCACAAAGAAAGAAGGACTTTAAAATGAAAAAGATTTTGTCTCTTGCGTTGGTTGCGGCAATGCTCATCGTATGCTGCTTCTCCTTTGCCTCCTGCGGCAAGGTTGAGGACGTAAAGAAGGTAACGGAGCAAGGATATTTCTATTGCGGCATTACCGTTTACGAACCTATGAATTATTACGATGAAAACGGTAACCTCGTTGGCTTTGATACCGAGTTTGCGCAGGCCGTTGCTGAAGAGCTTGGCTTGCAGGCAAAGTTCGTTAGCATTGACTGGCCCGCTAAGTATCTGGAGCTGAATTCCGGCGCTATCGACATCATCTGGAACGGCTTTACCTACGGTGCCGAGGCAGACGGTGTTTCCCGTACCGAGTACGTTGATTTCTCTTATGCTTACCTGAACAACACCCAGTGCGTTGTTGTCAGAAAGGCTGACCTTGCACAGTACACCTCTATGGCTTCCTTGGCCGACAAGAGAGGCGTTGCAGAGGGTGGCTCCTCCGGTGAGGCCGTTGCGAAGGACGCTACCGAGAACTATACCGCTGTTAACATACAGTCCAAGGCTCTGATGGAGCTGGCAGGCAACACCGCTGACTTTGCCGTTATCGACCTTTTGATGGCACAGGCTATGGTTGGCCAGGGTGACTATGCGGACTTGGCTATCGTTGAGGCTATCGAGCTTGAGCCCGAGGTATACGCTATCGGCTTCCGTAAGGGAAGTGACCTGGTTGCCAAGGTAAACGAGGCTATCGTAAAGCTTTCCGAGAACGGCAAGCTTGCTGAAATCGCCGCCAAGTACGGTCTTACCAACGCTTTGATTCCCAACATCGGCAAATAATTCTTGCGGCTTTAAGGCCATTGGCGCAAGTGGGGCTATTCGTCCAAAACGGATGAAAGCCCCCCTTTTTGCGCCGTAAACGATTAAAAAAACGGAGTTAAAAATGACTTTTTCTCGCATAACGATGATATTGCTTGAGGGCTTTGGGCAGACCTGCCTTCTGTTCTTGCTGACCTTGGTTTTTGCCTTGCCCTTGGGACTTATAATTTCCTTTGGATCTATGAGTAAATTCAAGCCTTTGCGGTTTGTAACGAAGGTTTTCGTTTGGATTATCCGCGGTACGCCTTTGATGCTCCAGCTTTTCGTTGTCTTCTACGTTCCGGGTATGCTTTTCAATATACATCTGTTCGGTAGTGACGCCAATGGGCGCTTTATAGCGGCGCTTGTCGCCTTCGTCATCAATTACGCCTGCTATTTCTCCGAAATCTACCGAGGTGGCATTGAGGCCATTCCGCGCGGTCAGTACGAGGCGGGACAGGTTCTCGGTATGACCAAGAACGAAATCTTCTCGCGCGTCATTTTGATGCAGGTGGTAAAGCGTATTTTAGCGCCCGTCAGCAACGAGGTTATTACCTTAGTGAAGGATACCTCCTTGGCCCGTGTCATTATGGTGGCGGAGATATTCTATATGAATGAAACCTTTATTTTGAGCAAGGCTATCGTTTGGCCGCTCTTCTATATCGGCGTATTTTTCTTGATATTTGTTGGCGTTTTGACCATTTTATTCAACTATTTGGAAAAGAAGCTTTCCTATTATAGCATTTAACGGAAGGAGGAGCGACTATGGCATTTTTGGAAATATTAAACCTCAACAAAAGCTTTGGCGAGAATCACGTCTTAAAGGGCATTGATTTCTCTATGGAAAAGGGCGAGGTCGTGTCGGTTATCGGTTCCTCCGGTGGCGGAAAAACCACCTTTTTGCGTTGCTTGAACTTTTTGGAAAAGGCTGACGAGGGCGAGTTCTACATTGACGGTGCGCTGCTTTACGATGCAAAGACCGTGTATTCGGATGCGGAAATTCGTGAAAAGCGTCTCTCCTTCGGTCTTGTCTTTCAGTCCTTCCACCTGTTCCCCCAGTACACCGCCTTTGAAAACATCTTGATTCCCCTCAACCTGCGCGCCTTTGAGCGCGCCGCTGTCGATAAGCTCCCCTTCCGTCAAAGACGGGCTATGAAGGCGGAGATTATGGCAGAGAACAAGGAAAGGGCTATGGAGCTTTTGAAGAGCGTTGGCCTTGAAGCCAAGGCAGACGCTTATCCCTGTCACCTCTCCGGCGGTCAGTGCCAGCGCGTTGCTATCGCTCGTGCCTTGGCGCTTTCTCCTGCTATCCTTTGCTTTGACGAGCCTACAAGCGCCCTTGACCCCGAATTAACGGGCGAGGTTTTGCGGGTTATCAAGCAGTTAAAGCAAGAGGGCAGAACGATGATAATCGTTACCCACGAAATGTCCTTCGCCCGTCACGTGTCGGATAAGGTCATCTTTATGGCTGACGGTGTTATCGAGGAAATGGGCACTCCCGAGGATGTCTTTGACCATCCCAAAAGTCCCAAAACCAAAGCCTTCTTCTCCTCCTTCGAGGAAGAGATTTAAAAAACAACGGGCTGTCTCGCGAAGAGTGAGACAGCCCCTCTTTTTATCAAAAAAACGGCGCCCTGCCAATGCAGGACGCCGTGTGTTTTTTAACGGTTATTTTTCTTCGGGCAATTCGCAGGAGAGCGTGCTCTTTGCGCGCGCGTGCTTTACAACAATGTTGCCAAGCGCGAGAAGCGCCAAGGCGTTGGGAATAACCATCAGATAGTTGAAGAAGTCGGTCAGCTCCCAAACCAGATCATTGGAAAGAAGAGCGCCGAGGAAGATAAAGCCAACAGCAACAACGGAGTAAACGATGGTGGCAATCTTGCTGTTCTTGAAGAGATATTCTACGTTCAGCTTGCCAAAGAAGTTCCAGCTGATGATGGTAGAGAAGGCAAAGAAGAAGAGGCAGATAGCAACGAAGATGTTACCGAAGTTGCCGAAGATGGAGCTGGCGGCCAGCTGCATTGCCGTGGACTTGGAAACGAGGGCAAGCTCTCCCGAGGTGGCTGCCTTGTAGGCATCGCCCGAAAGGCCGGCCAGAACGCCGTCTCCGGTGTAAAGGCAGGTGATAACCACCAAAGCCGTCATAGTCAGAACAACGAAGGTGTCAATAAACACACCAATCATAGCCACAACGCCTTGGTCGTGAGGCTTGTCAACCTTTGCAACGGCGTGTGCGTGAGGGGTAGAACCCATACCTGCTTCGTTGGAGAAGAGGCCTCTCTTAGCACCCTGGCTGATAGCCTGTGCAATAGCAGCACCGAATGCACCGCCAACGAGCGCCTGAGGAACGAAAGCGTACTTGAAGATCAAGCCGATAGCGCTGGGCAGATACTGAATGCGGCAGCCGAGAACTACCAGACCGCCCAAAAGGAAGATAACTGCCATAATGGGAACCAGCTTTTCGGTAACGGATGCCAGTCTGTTGATACCGCCAATGAAAATAAAGGCGGCGATTGCGGCAAGCACCAAGCCAACTACCCAAGTGGGAATACCGAATGCAGACTGGAAGTTTTCTGCGATGGAGTTAGACTGTACCATGGAACCCATAAAGCCGAGGGCAAGCGTGGTGGCAATGGCGAAGAAAATGGCCAAAACCTTACCGAAGGTGCCCTTAAAGGCCTTCTTGATGTAGTAAACGGGACCGCCGTGAACATTGCCGTTCTCGTCAACGTTCTTGGTCTCCTGCGCCAAGGTTGCCTCAGCATAAATGGTAGACATACCGAGGAAAGCGATGACCCACATCCAGAAAATAGCACCGGGGCCGCCCACCAGAATGGCGCCCGAGGCACCAACGATGTTACCCGTACCAACCTGCGCCGCAATAGCGGTTGCAAGAGCCTGGAAGGAGGAAAGACCGCCCTTCTGCTTGCCGCCGCGCAACGAGATGTTGCCGAAAACGCGCTTCATACCCTCGCCGAAGCAGCGAACCTGAACGAAGCGGGTTCTGATGGTAAAGAAGAGACCCGTACCAACCAGAAGGATGATGAGGATGTAGTCAGACAAATATTTGTTAATATTTGCGACTATGGGGAGAAGAAAATCTTGAATAGCTTGCATGATAGCCTCCTAAAAAAATAATTAACAAATGAAAAAAGCCCCTGTCAAAACAGTGGCTCCGGAGAAAGAAATTGCGAGTTTTATTTCGCTCTGTCCTTTTGCCTGAGAGATTCGGCTTTCGCCTTGCACCTTCGGCACTCGATAAACGAGATTCTCCAGAGTCCCCTCCACCGTCGGTAAACAAAATGTCCTTCCAACGACTTCAAAGGGGTGTTTTGTGCAATCTGCAAGGGTCACTTGCAAATTACTTCGTCAGTATATCACATCTTATGGCGTTTGTCAATAGGAAAAACGAAAAAAATAAAAAAAGAAATGCAAGAGAAAAATCTTGCATTTCCTTTTATAATCAAATTACAATCAAAGCCGCGCCTCTTGCCGTCGGTGCATCAGGGAAAGACCCTCCTTGGTGGAGAAAATTTCGCAAAGAAGCAAATAGTCTTCGTATAGGCCTTGATAAGCCTCTGCCTCTTGGGTGGGGCGATAGCAAAGCGTTTTTTCTATCCATAAGCTATCTGCGGCTTCCGCAAGGCTTGCTTTTGCGCCTGCGGCAACGGCGCCGTGCAGCGCGGAGCCAACGGCACAGGAGAAGGGAACGGCGGGAACGAAAACGGGGGCGTTTAGCACCTCTGCCAAAATTTGCATCAAAAGGGGATTTTTCTCTGCAATGCCGCCGCCCGCCACGATGCGTGAAACGGGAAGCCCCTGCTTCTTGAAATTATCCACGATGCGCCGCGTTCCAAAGGCAACGGCTTCGAGCAAGGCGCGATATACCTCCTCGGGCTTGGTGGAGGAGCGGTAGCCCATAATAATACCGCTGAGCGCGTCATCGGCAAGAGGGCTGCGATTGCCTTCAAACCAGTCCAGAGCCAAAAGCCCGTGCTTTCCGGCCGTATGCTTTTCAGCCAGACTGTTTAAATAGGATAAAACGTCTAAGCCTGCCTCGGCGGCTCTTTCGTGATAATCCTTGGGAAGCGCGTTTTTTATAAACCAGGAAAAATGATCGCCAAAGCAGGATTGCCCTGCCTCGTAGGTGTAAAGATCGGGGATAACGCCGCCGTGGACGTAACCGAAAATGCCCGTTACCTGTCGCTCCTTTTTGCTGTTGAGAATGTGACAGGCGGAGGTGCCGAGAACCAGAAGCATATCGCCCTCGTCTAAAATGCGGAAGGCGGGCAGAGAAGCTTGCGCGTCTATCATAGGGAGCGCAACGGCGCAGCCGCGGGGAAGTCCTGTCAGCTTGCTTCCTTCATCGGTTAAGAAGCCTGCGATTTCGGTAACGGTCTTAACAGGGGAAATGACCTTCTCGGTATATAAGGAAGCTAAGCGCGGGTCAAGAAGAGAAAGAAAGTCTTGGGAAGGAAAGCCCTTCTCTTCGTCCCAAAAGGCCTTGAAGCCGGCAAAAGCGGCAGTCTGTATGGGTTGCCCCACCAGCATTCGCGTCAGCCAGTCGCCTGCCTCGGAAAAGCAGGCAGCCTCTTCGTATACCTTCGGTGCCTTTCGTAAGGTTTCCAATACCTTGGGCAAAAAAAGCTCGGAGGAAATTTTGCCGCCGCAACGGGCCAAAAAGCCCTCGTTTCTTTCTGTCGCCAAGCGATTGATATCCTCAGCCTCCCCCGTAGCGCCGTGATGCCGCCAAAGCTTCGCGTAAGCGTGGGGCTCTTTTTCAAAATCGGGAAGAAAGCATAAGGGCGTGCCATCCTCATTTATGGGCAGGAGAGTAGAGGCGGTGAAATCAATGCCAAGACCAACGATGCTTTCCAAGGAAACGTCTGCCTTTTTTAAAACGAAGGAAAGAACGCTCTTTAAGGAGTC
>JAZRFK010000038.1:0-7889 GCA_045661325.1 Eubacteriales bacterium
ATTTTATTCGAAGAAATTGTGCGTTTTGTGGTGTTTTCGTAAGAAAACGCAACGAACGGAGGGCAGAAAAGAGCCGATTTCTCGGCTCGTTTCGGTGGCCCACGAATAGTGAGACAGCCCTTTTAGTCCTTCATAGAAGCAATCAAGTGATTGTAGGCCTTCTTGATGTCGGCCTCGGGGTCAGCGCCCACCTCGCGCTCAATGGTTAAGAAGCCGCGATAGCCGATTTCGTCAAGCGCACGAAGATAGGCAGGGAAGGGAACGGCGCCCTCGCCCAAGGGAACCTCCTCAAAGAACTTCATGGCCTGAATTTCGGGGGGAATGGGATGCAATACACCGTAGATGTATTCGGGGTTGGACTCGTGGAGGCGAACACCGTCTTTTGCGTGGGTATGTACGATATAGTCCTTCAGGGTTCTGACCGCTTCTACAGGATCATCGCCCGTTACCATTGCTAAGTTAGCAGGGTCAAGGTTGACAGCAACGCCCTTGGAATGTAAGGAATCCAAAAAGCCCTTCAAGGTTTTGGCGGTTTCGGGGCCCGTCTCAATGGCGAAATGCGCGTCAATAGAGTCAGCGTACTCGGCCAAGGCAAAGCAGGCCTCCTGCATAATCTTGTATCTTTCGTGATTGGGGTCAGAGGGAACAACGCCGATGTGGGTGGTGACGATGTTGGTTTCCATCTCCAAAGCCAAGTCCATAATGCGCTTGGAGGCTTCAATCAAAGCGGGATTCTTTTCTCTGTTTCCGAATCCCATTCCAAGATCGCCGCAGATAGCGCTGAAGCAAAGGCCGTTGTCCTTCACGTAAGAAAGAAGGTCGCGTCTTGCCTCCTTGGCAAAATTTTCGGGGGCGTGCTCGCCCGTGGTGCAGTACATCTGCAAGCCCTTCACACCAATGGCGGCGGCCTTCTTAATGGCTTCCTTGGTGTCGCAGCGGAAGGAGTCAACGATAGCGCCAATCGGAAACTGATACATCTCTTTGTTCCTTTCTTACTCAGCGTTGAGAATCGGGGCAAGCAGCCTCGTCGCAAATTACGGTAACATCTGCGTGCAGCTTCAGAAGAGAAGCAGGAACGTTGGCGGTGAGCTTATCGTTGAAGAGGTAGGAAAGCGCTTCCTTCTTGTCAGCGCCGTTTGCCATCATAATGATCTTCTTGGCCGTCATAATGGTGCCGATACCCATGGTAAGCGCGTGGCGCGGAACATCGTCGCGCGAAGCAAAGAAACGGGAGTTTGCTTCAATGGTGCTTTCGGTCAGGGAAGTCAGGTGCGTTCCCATAATCAAGGCCTCGTCGGGCTCGTTAAAGGCAATGTGGCCGTTTCTGCCAATGCCGAGGATTTGCAGATCAACACCGCCCTCCTTGGCAACCAAGGCGTCATAAGCGGGGCCCTCTTCGTTGGGGTCAGCGCACTCGCCGTTGGGAATGTGAATGTTCTCAGCAGCAACGTTGATGAGAGAGAACAGATGCTTGTTCATAAAGTAAGCGTAGCTCTGGTCGTTATCCTTCTTGATGGGATAGTATTCATCAAGGTTAAAGGTCTTTACCTTGGAGAAGTCCAAAGCACCCTCGGCATATTTCTGGCAGAGCAGAGCGTACATACCCTCGGGAGTAGAGCCGGTAGCCAGACCAAGAATGGAGTCGGGCTTTTCCTTGATTTGCGCTTCCACCATAGAAGCAGCAACGGCAGACATTTCCGCTTTGTCACGGCATACGATAATTTTCATAATGTATCCTTTCCTTTGGCGATATACAAGCGCCTTTTTTATTTTAAATACTACGATTATTATATATGAGGGGCAGGCAAAAGTCAATATAAAACGGGGAAGAAAGGAAAAAAATCGAAAAAAGCTGTATAAAAAAGGAAAAAACCGGTAAAAAATTCAGCAATTAAAAAAGGAGATACCGTTGTATGAAAACCTTGCTTTCTTTTATCATTTCTTTTCTTTTGGCCGTCTTAGTCTGTGCCGCTATGCCAACGGATGGGGAGGAGGCCGTCTATACGGACGTTGTGCGGCTTCACGTCTTGGCAAATTCCGATACCGCAGAGGATCAAAATCTGAAAATCGCCGTCCGTGACTGTTTGCTTTCTACTTATGGCGAGACCCTTTCTTCCTTCTGTAATTCCAAAGAGGCACAAGCCTTTTTGACTGCCTCCTTGTCCGAGGTGCAAAAAATAGTGGAAGACTTTTTAGAGGAAGAGGGCGCCTCTCGCACCGTTACCGTCGAAGTCAAGGAGGAATACTTTGAAACCCGCGCTTACGAGGATGTCACCTTGCCTGCCGGCACCTATACCGCCCTCACCGTCACCCTCGGTGAAGGGAAGGGGCAGAATTGGTGGTGCGTTCTCTATCCTGCACTCTGTACCGAGGGTGCCTTTGGCGAGCGAGTCAGCGCCGAGGACGCCTTTACGAATAGCGAATATAAGCTTATCACCAAATCGGGCTACGCCTTGAAGTTCCGCACCCTTGAAGTCCTCGGCTCCCTTTTTCAAAAATAAAAAATCGCCCGAAGCACCGTTCCCACATTCCCATACGCCAAAGCAAGCCCACCGCTTTCCAATACCTCGGAGTCCGATGCATCGTACTCCGAGGTATACAATGATAGCAACCGCAAAAAAACCGATTCACACAAAGTGAATCGGTTTTTTGTATGGGGAACCGTGGCGACGGTTCCTTATTGAAAATCAAGGCAGCCTGCCTTGCGGAACTTTTCTACGTAGGCCTCCATCGTTGCCCTGTCGGAGCTGAAATGCTCCGCTAAGCAATCAAGGCAAAGAAAGCGTAAAGCGCGGCGGGTGAGAAGCTTTTTCGTCAAGCCGACCTCGTCCCCCGTCAGCGTCCGCTGACAGTGCATACAGTGGCTGGCGTCTCCGGGCTCCTCGACAGCGCGTAAAACCTCACGCTCGCTCATCACGCACCAGCTTTGCGCGGAATACGGCGCAGGAGTGAGGCTCCAGCTCCATAGAGTAGTAGTCCTTGAAAACGCCAAGCTCCTTCTCTTCGAAAATGTCGAAAAGGGAAACGCCAAAGCCTGCCGTTGCGGGTAAGCCGAAGTCTGTAAACTTGGCAAAGCAGCCGCGGCGCACATCCGAGAAATTGAAGAAGGCCATCGCGTACTCGCCGTTTTCCAAATGCTTCCAAAGCAGGAAAAGCTCCTCCTCGGCCAAGCGCTCGTCCGTGTCGCACCATTGGCTGAAGCGGAAGGGCGGACGGGCCTCCTTGTCGCGATTGAAGGCAAGCAGATGCTTGTTTGTCAGAAGGGCAAGCGTTTTGTCATCCAGCTTGGAAAGGTCGCTTCCAATAAAGAGCGGGGAGCCGCAAAGCGCCCAAAGAGCAAATTGCTGGCGATACTCGTCCTCTGTACAACCACCCTTGGCAACAAAGCCGTTGTTATTCATGCCGCAAACCAGCATATCCATATCGTTGTAGCAGTTGGGCGCGGAATAGCAGATGTTGGGAATCTGGTTGATAGAAACGGTGCGGATTCTGGTGTAGAAATCGTGTACGTCCGTGTCCGAGCGGAACATATGGGCGCCAACCGCACGGGCCCATTTTACTGTGTCCTGGTGTCCCCAGCTGCAAGCGGAGAAGAGAATATCTCTGCCCGTGGCGCGAAGGGCCATAGCCATACGGTTGTAAAGCTGCGCGCCGTCAAAGGCCGAGGGCTTAAAGCAGTAATCGTATTTCAGAAAATCCACGCCCCAGGAGGCGAAGGTCTCTGCGTCCTCAAATTCGTGCTCGTAGCTGCCGGGATAGCCCGCGCAGGTCAACACACCCACACAAGAGTAAATACCGAATTTCAAGCCCTTGCTATGTACGTAATCAGCAAGCGCCTTCATCCCGCTTGGGAATTTTTCAGGGTCGGCCACCAAGCGTCCGTCTTCGTCGCGGCGGCGAAGAGCCCAGCAGTCATCAATTACAACGTATTCATAGCCCGCGTCCTTCAAGCCCAGAGAAACCAAAAGGTCTGCCGCGCTTTTCACGGCCTCCTCGCAAACGTCAGGGCCAAAGGTGTTCCAGGAATTCCAGCCCATAGGGGGCGTCTGTACCAGCATAACTTTCTCCTTTTAATGTTGTTTTTTTCGAAAAGTGATAGAAAAAAAGCTGTTGCTTTTTGGAGACGCTTCTCGATTGGAGAGTGCAACCCAAGCAACAGCCTTTTGGCAAATCAGGAGTTCTTAACGTCCAGAACCTGCTCGCCGTCATAATATCCGCACTTCTTGCAAACGCGGTATGCGAGATTCATCTCACCGCACTTGGGGCACTTTGCAAGATTGGGTGCATCCAGCTTAGAAACGCTGGAGCGTCTTTTATCTCTGCGAGACTTGGAAACTTTTGCCTTTGGTACTGCCATTTTTCACAATCCTCCTTAGGAAATCTATTCTTTATTTTTTTAACGTATGGATGAAATCGGTTATTCCTCTGTTTGCCCTTCCGCCTTCATTTTTTCATAAAGCCGACGCAACGGCTCTAAGCGCGGGTCCAATTCCTTCGTTTCACAGCTGCACGCGCCCTCGTTCAGATTCTTGCCGCATTTCTGGCAAAGGCCGCGGCAATCCTCCCGACAAAGCACACGCATAGGCAACGAGGTCTCAAGGAGTTCAAGAAGGAGCTCGTCAATATCGAGGAAACCGTCTTCCACGATAGCGAACTCGTCGATGCGTTCCTCGGGCAAGCCTTCAAGCATATCAGGGGTTGCCACCGTGCGTTCCACATCGAAGGAGAAACTTCTTTCAACGTCCTCAAGACACCGCGCACAAGGCGCAATGATTTGGACATCCAAGGATAAGGTCATTCGCATATATCCCGCGGCGTTGGTGATGGTACCCGAAACGGCAACGGGAGTAGGAAAGCGAACGTCTGTCAAGGCGGAAAAATGGTTACCTACGTCCTGCTTAGGCGTCAGTGAAAACGCAACGGGAAAGGTGCGGCATTCACCGGCAATTAAGCCTCGTAAATCTAATCTCATTTGTTCCTCCCGATTTCTTCGGTTCTGCATCCGCAAAACCGTACAAATTATTATACCTATTATTTTTCAAAAAGTCAAGTCTTTTTACCGACTTTTTTACATGATTTTTGCAAAAAAAACGGAAAAATCTGAAAATTTCTCATAAAGATTTGACTTTTCCTTTCGTATGGTGTATACTTGTACTATCCATCTGAAAGGAAGCCTCAAAATGAAGATGTTTAAAAAGATTTTGGCCCTGGGCATCACGCTTTGCCTCGTTGCGCTTTGCGCCGCCCTCGGCTTCCGTATATACATCGCAGACCACTATCCCGCCGAAACCACCAAAATGGTGATGACGGAGGCCTTGGCCGCCAAATACAGAGAAACGGGAGAATTAAAGGCGTATACCCAAACGCTCCGCTTCTCGTATGACGATAATAAGGATGGCAACTTCTTTGCCAAGGAGCTGATAGTCCTGCCTGATGCGAATCATCTGCAAATCACGATGCGGTATAACGAAAGCACCTTGAAGAAGGTGGCGGAATTTTATAAGCTCGATAGCGTGCCGAGTATGGCAGACGGGCTCTTCCGTTATCGCCTCTGCGTCTCCTTGGGCGATGGAAATTATCTTTATTATGATGCCTCCTATATGCAGGAGTATAGCCGTTATTTCTATCAGTATGCCAAGCTTGCCTTTGACGGTGTGGATTTCACAAACGCCGTCTGGATGCGCGTGGAAATCTTCTATGCGGGCGAGTATGAGGGCAAGGCAGACGGTGAGGATTGCTTTGGGCTTAACCTTGTCTATGAGTCGCACGTTTCCTGGGGCGAGGAAACGCTCGAAAATCCGCTTTATGAGTATCGCATCCCGAAGGGAGTCTTGCCCGAATGAAAACGGTAACCTATCTTTCCACCGCCGAAACCAAGAAGGTCTGGCGTTTGGTGGGGCTGCTCTTTTTGCTTGGGGCGGTCAGCGCCGTATTTGTTTCCTTTCACATTGGTCATCGCCTCGTGATGCAGCTGATGATGGTCGGATCCCTAACTGCCGCCGTTTATATGTGGCTCTCTTATATCGCCACCTCTTATCTCTATGAAATAGGGGAAGAGAATGGCGCCGTTATGTTCGTCGTGTATAAGAAGCAGGGCCAAAAATCCGTTATGCAGGCCAAATTGCCCCTTTCCTCTCTTGACAGCCTTGTTAAGACGGACCCGGCGCATGCGCTTTCGTCCTCGCAGTATGGCAAAAAATATCGTTATTCCGCTGCCTTCTTCCCGGAAGGGTACGATGTCCTCTTTTTCCAAGATGACGGCACCACCATCGCCATAGAAATCAGCGCAGACGAAGCCTTTCTTGCCCCCCTCTTTGCCTACCTTGCCGAAAAGAAATCCAAGGAAGAGACCACCGAGGGCAACGAAACCGAACCCGCCGAAGCCGAATAAAATAAAACCGTTCAAGTGTTCTTGAACGGTTTTTCACCCCTTTTCCCGTTGACAACCTTCACCTTTTGTGTTACAATAAAAGGGTAAACCAATCTATAAACGCTCCCATAGTTAAATGGATATAATAAGCCCCTCCTAAGGGTTAGTTGTGAGTTCGATTCTCGCTGGGAGTGCCATAAGCGGTCTGTAAAATGCTTACAGACCGCTTTGTATTAAAAATTGGTTTTTTTCTTGAATTTCATTTTTAAAAAAACAAATTTTCCCTTTACTATTTATCATTGCAGTGCTATAATGAAGGGGAGGGTAAAACTACCCGTATTTTTAAAGGAGAACAGGTATGAAAGAAGCAGATATCTTAAACAATGAGAAAAAGCTCAAAAAAGCCGTGAAATATTATCGGCGGCGTCATCTTCGCAACTTCTTCGTTTGGGTGTGGGGTATGGTTTCCTTCGTTCTGATAGTGATTATCGCAACGGCGGTTATTTTGGCCGCTATTCCCGTTAAAAGCTTCGTTGGTGAAGAACAAGCGGGCAAGGTGGCGGATGGCTCTATTTTAGAGGCCATTATGCAAATTAACAGCTACACCTTTGATGAGGTTCCTATCGCTAAAGAGCTGATTAACACGATAACCTCAACCGAAGTCTTTAACGGCAAGACCCTTGGTGATCTCATACATATCAAAACGGACGATATCGGCACGTTAAAGATTATGGATTTCATCAACCGCATTTCTTCCAATCCCGGTGAAATGATCGAAATCATTGCTTCGATAGATACGCTTATCGGATTAGAAGCCTTGGGCGATTTCGGCAGTCTTACGACCCTTTCAACCTATGAAGAGGTTACCGTTGAGCTTGACGTTAATGATCCTGCGTTTACCCCTGCTCTTTATTATTATCAATCAAACGGCACCTACGTTCGCGCGTTTGATAACGAAAAAAACAGAATTGCGCCCGAAAGCGCAACCCTCTACTACGGTGCCTTGGCGTATATGCCTATTCCCGATGCGCTTAACCTTATCAGCGAAAGCATCGGTAGAGAAAAGTTAATCGGATTATTAACCAATCTTGGCGGCGCTGAAATGGATAGCGATAGCGTTATCGTTAAGCTTTTAGGCGACACCACGGTTAGCGGAGTTGGCAGTATCACTTTAAGCGATATTGAGCTCGGCGCATTTATTCCGGAAGAGAACAATAAAGACTTGTACCAAATTTTGCGTAGCGCGTGCGTTGATAATTTAGGCCCAAACGACCCTGTCACCTTGCAAAACGTGGCCAACGGTCTTGATATGCAGAAGATTAAATTAACAGGCTTTTTGGATAAAACCACTTACGCGACCTTCTATAATATTTTGTGTGAGGCGTTAGATACCAATCCTAACGACAATATATCCGTCAAGCCCGAGGATATTACGATTGCACAGCTTGGCAACTTCAATATAACCAACACCAAGATTTCGGCGTTGCTTGGCGACAAGTCGGCTGATAACGAAACGATT
>JAZRFK010000039.1:0-68955 GCA_045661325.1 Eubacteriales bacterium
CTTCTTCCCTCACGCGGCGTCGCTGGGTCAGGCTTTCGCCCATTGCCCAATATTCCCCACTGCTGCCTCCCGTAGGAGTCTGGACCGTATCTCAGTTCCAATGTGGCCGTTCAACCTCTCAGTTCGGCTACCGATCGTCGGTTTGGTGGGCCGTTACCCCGCCAACTGCCTAATCGGACGCAAGCTCATCTCTGTGCAATAAATCTTTGGTTGCTCCCCCATGCGAGGGTGCAACATTATGCGGTATTAGCAGCGATTTCTCCCTGTTATCCCACACACAGAGGCAGATTGCTCACGCGTTACTCACCCGTCCGCCACTAACAGTATTTCTACTGTCCGTTCGACTTGAATGTGTTATGCACGCCGCCAGCGTTCATCCTGAGCCAGGATCAAACTCTCTAAAAAATTGTATTCAACAAGCAAGGTCGCCCTCGCTCATTCAATCGTTTTTCAGAGCTATTGTCTTAGCTTCTTTTACTTTTTTGAGTTCTCAATGTGTTTTAACGAGATTCCTTACACACTTGTACACATCGCGCTTCGCTTTCGCTCGCGCGACTTGTTTCGTGCTTTTTCGAAATTCTGTTGTTCAATTTTCAAGGATCCATGCATGTCCCAGCTCAGTCTCCCTCGCCGTGACGCCCGATTAGTATACCACACTCTTTTTCGTTTGTCAACCCCTTTTTATAAGTTTTTTTCGATTTTTTTGAGATTTTTTCAAAAAAAGCCTTGAGCTTTTGGAAATTGTTATTTTTTTATCAATTTCGCGGTTTTTTGTCATTTTCCACTTGATTTATAAGAAACTTTATGTTATAATCTATAAGGTATGGACATCTCCATACCTTTAAATTGTTTTTAAAATATATTATACATTACAGGAGGTTCATTTCATGGCACTCACAAAAGAGCAAGCGGCTGCTAAAATGGAAGAATTGAAAGCTTACATTGCTGCAAACAAAAACATTGACGGCCCGCTTATGCCCATCATGCAGAAGGCGCAAGACCTTTTCGGTTACCTTTCTACCGAGGCAATGTCCTTGATTTCGGAAGAACTGGATGTTCCGGTTTCCAAGATCTACGGTATTGCAACCTTCTACGCACAGTTCTCCCTTACTCCCAAGGGCGACTACATCATTCAGGTTTGTACGGGTACTGCCTGCTACGTAAAGGGCGCGCAGGCTGTGTTGGACGAGGTTTTCCATCAGCTCGGCATCAAATCCGGTGAAACCACCGCAGACGGAAAGTTTACCATTCAGGACACCCGTTGCCTTGGCTGCTGCGGTCTGGCTCCCGTTATGACCATTAACGAGGACGTTTATGGACGCTTGGTTCCCGGCAACGTTAAGGGCATTCTGGACAAGTACCGCGCATTATAATAAAGAAGGAAAGGAACGTTACATATGAAAACGATTGCAGAACTGACTGCTAAAAGAGAAGCTATGCAGCCTCATATGGCGGTTCGCCTGGGCTTCGCTTCCCTTAATAAAGAAGATTACAGCCGCCACGTGCTGATTTGCACGGGTACCGGTTGTACCTCCTCCAAGAGCTTGAAGATTGCAGAGGCTCTGGAAGCATCCTTGAAGGAGCACAATTTGGAGAAGGACGTTCAAATCGTAAAAACCGGATGCTTCGGTCTTTGCGCTTTGGGTCCTATTATGATTGTGTATCCCGAAGGAACCTTTTACAGCTGCGTTGAGGTTGAGGATGTTGCCGAAATCGTAGAAAAGCATCTGGTAAACAACCAAATCGTCAGCCGTTTGGTTTACACCGACAGCACCGAGCCCGTTCCCGAAGGAACCTCCGTTGCTTTGTCTGACACCATCTTCTACAAGAAGCAGAACCGTGTATCTCTTCGCAACTGCGGTTTGATTGACCCTGAGTGCATTGACGAGTACATTGCTATGGACGGTTACAAGGCTTTGGCTACCGTTCTGACCGAGAAGACTCCCGATGACGTTATCCAGATCCTTCTGGACAGCGGTCTGCGCGGCAGAGGCGGCGGCGGATTCCCCACCGGTATGAAGTGGTCCTTCGCCAAGAAGAGCGTTTCCGAAAAGAAGTACGTTGTATGTAATGCCGACGAGGGCGACCCCGGCGCATTCATGGACCGTTCCGTTCTGGAGGGCGACCCCCACGCCGTTATCGAGGCTATGGCCATTGCCGGCTTTGCCATTGGCGCTGACGAGGGTTACGTATACGTTCGTGCTGAGTATCCTATCGCTGTTCGCCGCTTGAAGATTGCTATTGAGCAGGCTCGTGAAGCAGGCGTTCTCGGCAAGAACATCTTTGGCACCGGCTTCAACTTTGACATTCAGGTTCGTCTGGGTGCCGGCGCATTCGTTTGCGGTGAGGAAACTGCACTTCTTACCTCTATCGAGGGTAACCGCGGCGAGCCCCGTCCCCGTCCTCCCTTCCCTGCTGTGAAGGGTCTGTTCGGCAAACCTACCATTATCAACAACGTAGAAACCTACGCTAACATTCCTCAGATCATCAACAAGGGCGCTGCTTGGTTCGCCGGCATGGGAACCGAGAAGTCCAAGGGTACCAAGGTATTCGCTCTCTCCGGTAAGATCGAGCACACCGGCCTTGTAGAAATTCCTATGGGTACTCCCCTTCGCGAAATCGTATACGAGATTGGTGGCGGTATTCCTAACGGCAAGAAGTTCAAGGCAGCGCAGATGGGCGGTCCTTCCGGCGGTTGCATTCCCGCATCCCTGGTTGACACCAACGTTGACTATGACTCCTTGGCTGCTGCCGGCGCTATGATTGGTTCCGGTGGTCTTATCGTTCTGGACGAGGACAACTGTATGGTTGACATCGCCAAGTTCTTCTTGGAGTTCACCGTTGACGAGTCCTGCGGTAAGTGCACTCCCTGCCGCGTTGGTATCCGCAAGATGCTTGACATTTTGACCAGAATCACCGAGGGTAAGGGCGAGGACGGCGACATCGAGAAGCTGGAGGAGCTGGCTCTTATGGTTAAGACCAACTCTCTGTGCGGCTTGGGTCAGACGGCTCCTAACCCCGTTCTTTCCACGCTCCGCTATTTCCGCGATGAATACGAGGCTCACATTTATGAAAAGCGTTGCCCTGCCGGCGCTTGCAAGACCTTGACCAACTTCCACATCGACACCGATAAGTGCGTTGGCTGTGGCCTTTGCGCTAAGAACTGCCCTGTTGGCGCTATCACCCGCTTGGACGCCAACGACTTCCCCGGCAAGAAGCTTGCACCCTTCACCATCGATACCAAGACTTGTATCAAGTGTGGTGTTTGCCTTGGCAACTGCAAGAAATTCCAGGCTATTTACAAGAAATAAGGAGGGGCAAAGAATATGAATACTGTAACTTTAACCATTGACGGCGTACAGGTTACTGTGCCCGCAGAATACACCATTCTGGAAGCCGCTGCTGCTGCCGGAATCAACATCCCTACTCTCTGCTACTTGAAAGAAGTCAGCCAGATAGGTGCTTGCCGCTTGTGCCTCGTTGAAATCGAGGGCGCTCGCGCTTTGCAGGCTGCTTGCGTTTCCCAGGTTGGCGAGGGCATGGTCGTAAAGACCAACACCCAGAAGCTCCGCGACGCAAGAAAGCTCAACTTGGAGCTGCTCCTTTCTAACCACAACCGCGAATGCACCACCTGCGTGCGCTCCAAGAACTGCGAATTGCAGGCTCTTTGCCACGAATACGGTGTAAACGAGGTTCGCTTCGACCCCGAAACCAAGACTGAACAGCAGTACGATGACCTTTCTCTCTCCGTTGTTCGCGACAACAGCAAGTGCATTAAGTGCCGCCGTTGTATCGCCGCTTGTAACGACGTGCAGAAGATTGGTGCTATCGGCGCTTCCATGCGCGGTGACAAGACCGTTATCGGCTCTATCTTCGGCAAGTCTCTGGCTGATACCGCCTGCATCAACTGCGGCCAGTGTATCAACGCCTGCCCTGTTGGCGCTTTGACCGAAAAGAGCGCAATCAACGAGGTTTTCGCAGCACTGAACGATCCCGAAAAGTTCGTTGTGGTACAGCCTGCTCCCGCAGTTCGTGCTACCATCGGCGAGGAATTCGGTCTTCCTATGGGTGTTGCACAGACCGGAAAGCTTGCAACCGCACTTCGCAGACTCGGCTTTGACAGAGTATTCGACACCAACTTTGGTGCTGACCTTACCATCATTGAGGAGGGAACTGAGCTTCTGTCCCGTTTGCAGAACGGCGGCGTGCTTCCTATGATCACCTCCTGCTCTCCCGGCTGGGTTAAGTACTGCGAGAGCTTCTTCCCTGAGTTCATCCCCAACCTTTCCTCCTGCAAGTCTCCTCACGAGATGACCGGTGCTATCGTTAAGAGCTACTACGCTGAGAAGAACAACATTGACCCTGCAAAGATCTTCGTTGTTTCCGTTATGCCCTGCACCGCAAAGAAGTTTGAGGCTGCAAGAGAAGAGCTGAGCGTCAACGGTTTGGCTGACGTAGATGCAGTTATCACGGTAAGAGAGCTTGCCCGTATGCTGAACAACGCCAACATTGATTTTGCTCGCTTGCCCGACGGTAAGTTTGACGATATGCTGGGCGATTCTACCGGCGCTGCTGACATCTTCGGTGCTACCGGCGGTGTTATGGAGGCTGCTCTGCGTACCGTTTACGCAAAGGTTACCGGCAAGGAGCTGGATGATGTGAACCTGACTGCCGTTCGCGGTATGGAAGGCATCAAGGAAGCTACCATCAACCTCGGTGGAACTGAGGTAAAGGTTGCCGTTGCTTCCGGTTCCGGAAACGCAAAGGCACTTTTGGAAGCTATCAAGCGCGGCGAAAAGGATTACACCTTTATCGAAATCATGGGTTGCCCCGGTGGTTGTATCAACGGTGGCGGTCAGCCTATCGTTCCTGCAAAGGATCGTATGTACGTAGACTTCAAGGCACTTCGTGCCAAGGCGCTCTACAACGAGGATGCAGGCAAGGCTCTGCGTCGCTCCCACGAGAATCCTTCCATCCAGAAGCTGTACGCTGAGTATCTTGGTGAGCCCAACGGCCACAAGGCACACGAGCTTCTGCACACCCACTACACCAAGCGCGCCAAGTTCTAAGAAACGCGCCTAACGGCGAAAGCCGCCCAAGAGAAATCTTGGGCGGCTTTTTATTTGTTTCAAAAAATGCATCACTTTTTACATTTATATAACTGCATAAAAAGTTTTAGGCAAGGTCGGAACGACCTTGCCTTTTTGGTATTAGAGCTATTACACGGAAATAACGATATCGCATTTTTCTTGGATGGCAAAGGCTTGGCGATATGCCTCCTCCATAGGAATCCACTCCGCAAAGAAGCGCTCGGCCAGCTGGGGCGAATTGCGCTTTTGTATCCGCTTCTTTTGCAATGCGGGAGAGATATGCATTAGCACGGAAAAATCATAATAGGACTGCAAGAGGGGGTGCATAGAATAAGCGCCCTCTATGACGGTCAGACGAGAGGGCTTGACCGTTACGGGCGGCAAAAGCCTTTGCTCTTGACACGAGAAGGGCGAATAGGTGATGCTACTCTCTCCCCGATAGAGCGGCAACAGAATCTCCGAAAGGACACGCTCTCTATCCACGTTACCACCAGCCTCAGCCAAGCGCTCCTTTGTGCGCTGCTCGGGGCGCAGGAAGTAGTCATCCATATGAAAGACGGTAGCACCGTAAAGCGTTTCCAAGAGGGCGGCAAGGGTGGTTTTCCCGGCAGCACTACCACCCTCTATTGCCAGCACCACTCTGCCCTTGGCAAGCATCTCGTCAAGCCTTACCAAAAGAGGCAGATAAAGAAGATATTGCCGTTTGACAACACGGTAGGCGGGATGATAGGCCATTCTATACTGCTCGGAATGGCGGCAAGGGGGATACCCTTCCCTTTTCCATATCTCCCATTCGCGCAAGAACGCCTCTTCGGAGAAGGGGAGGTTGCCTTCCTTGGCCAAGGACAAGGCAACGGAGAGACCTTCTTCGAGAGAAGAAAGCCCGTCCTCCTTTTTGGCCGAGGCGAAGAACAGTCCTGCAACAGTTTGAGAACGCAAGCCCTGCTTCATATATCCGAGATAAAGACGCGCATAGCGCTCGCCAAGAGACTCGGTTTTTTCCTCCAAATAGGGATAGGCGGCGCTATATTCCTCTTCAATGCGCGCTTGGGCCGCTTCCAAAGAGGTAAGCAAATGCTCGCACCCGAAGGCGCCCTGATAGAGAAGCTTAAAAACGTCCCTCGGCGTTAAAAGCGGATAGCGGCTTGCCTGTTCCAAAAGGAGAGAGCGAAGCAGAATGGGATTTGTCATATCGGTTTTTCCGTTTCTTTTTAAAATCTTTTTGGATTATCGAGCAGCATAACCAAAACAGGAACCAGCACGATTTGAAGAATGATGCCCGGAATGGCGTTGGTAAAAGCCCCTGCCAAGAAGGCCGCAAGGGTGAAGGCGCCACCCGAAATACCGAGAAAAAGGAACATTGCCCCGCCCCAAACGAATCTTCCCAAGAGCATCGCCGCTATCAAGGAAAGGTACACGTACGGCTTTTTAGGCGGCAAAAGGCGGTGCAAGAGGCCCGAAACGGCGCCGTAGGCGGCAAGCTCCAAGGCCATACAGACGGCGGTAGGAAAAAGCGCGGGCATTCCCAGCGTTAAGGCGCGGAAAAGGGGCGCTACAAGCCCAACAACGAGCCCCCAAGGCCAGCCGCACAAAAAGCCGCAAAGCAGGACGGGCAGGTGCATCGGGCAAAGCATCGCACCGATTTCCGCAATCTGCCCCGTAAAAAAGGGCAAGACGTACGCAAGCGCCAGAAAGAACGCCGACAAAACGAGCTTAAAGAGGTTGTTACGCAGCTTCATCAAAAACTTCCCTTCACAAAGAAAAGGCATCCCTATCTCTTCTGAGACGGCAATGCCTTATGGTATCATTCAAATTAAGATATAGCATGAAAAGGAAAGCTTCTGCTTTCTCATCACTTTACAAAGTGACGCCGACGATAAGACGCCGATTACGGTAACAGTATAGCATAAGGAGGCGCATTTGTCAAGCGCCTATACGCTTTTTAGAGAGGTCAGGCCAAAAGGCTTTTGAGCTTTTCAACGGCATCGGCTATCAGGGCGCCTGTGTTATAATCGGAAACACCCGCAACATAATTGCCGCATTTGTTCATCGGAATGAGAATACGCACAGCATCTGCCTGCCCGACAGCCTCGGCCATTCTCGGCGTTATTTCCCCAAGCAAAGAGTCTGCAATGACAATGCCAATGGGGCCAACGATGACATCGGCCTTGCGCGAGGCTACCACCAAGGGATTTTCTCCCGTGGCCGCATTTTTTGCGCCCGCCTTTAACATAGCGGCCGTTGCTATGGCATTGGTGCCAACGGCGGTTATTTGTACGCCTTGCACCTTCAAAAGAATGTCCTTTATCAGCTGAGCGCCCAAAAGGCCGCCCTGCCCGTCTACCACGACTACGTTCATATAAAGCCTCACAAGATGTTATTTAAGAGGGGGGCGCCTTTGGGGCGCCCCTTTGCTTCGTATTAAATTCGTATTAAATGGGTTAAGCCTTCGAGTCGGGGTCGGAGTTATCCGTTTCCTCTGTCTCGGTTTGCTCCGTGTCCTGCGCCTCGTTCGCATCAAGGTAGCTATCGGTGAAATCTGACGCATCGGCGACAGTCTCTTCCTCGCTTGCCTTTTCCTCAGCAGCGGCGCGGTTTTCCTCCTCGCTCTGCTTGGCACGCTTTTTCAGCATCAGAAGCAGCTCTTCCTCGGTGGGCGTTTCGTCCTCCATGACGTAGAGGAACTGCTCACCGTCCATTACCTCGTATTTCACCAGGTATTCGGCAATAAAGTCGAGCTTGACTCTGTTTTCGGTCAAAACCTTCTTTGCCAGGGCATATGCCTCGTCAATGATGCGCTTGACCTCCATATCAATCTTATGGGCAGTTGCCTCGGAATAGTTCTTGGTGCTATTGAAATCTCTGCCCAAGAACACCTCGGCGTCACTATGCTCGCCACCCAGGAGAATGGTTCCGATTTCCTCGCTCATACCGTAGCGCGTTACCATATCGTGCGCCACGCGTGTTGCGCGTTGAATATCGTTGGAGGCACCTCCCGAAACATCGCCAAACACAATTTCCTCGGCAGCTCTACCTGCCAACAGCATCGCGATTTTCTCCTTGAGCTGCGATTTATACACGCTGACGCGGTCGCGCTCAGGCACGGAGAGGGTGTATCCCAGGGCTCTTCCGCTGGGAACGATAGAGATGCGGCGCACAGGATCCTGCGTGGGCAACAAATGCGACAAAATGGCGTGACCGCCCTCGTGATACGCGGTGTTTCTCTTTTCGGTCTCGGTCATACGGGAGGTCTTTTTCTCGGTTCCCACCAAGACCTTCAAGGTTGCCTGTTCAATTTCATTCATACCGATAAGGTTCTTTCCCTTACGGGCCGCCAAAAGCGCCGCCTCGTTGAGAAGGTTTGCCAAATCGGCACCTGTGAAGCCTGCGGTTGTCTGGGCAATTTTAGCCAAATCCACATCGCCCTCCAAGGGCTTGTTACGCACGTGAACGCGCAGGATGGCTTCTCTGCCCCTCAAATCAGGATAGTTGACGGTAACCTGTCTATCAAAGCGACCCGGACGCAAAAGCGCAGGGTCCAAAATATCGGGGCGGTTGGTTGCGGCCATCACAATGACGCCCTCGTGGGTGCCAAAGCCGTCCATTTCCACCAAGAGCTGATTCAAGGTCTGCTCTCTTTCATCGTGACCGGCGCCAACGCCCGTTCCACGCTGTCTGCCGACGGCATCAATTTCGTCAATAAAGATAATGCTTGCAGGGCTTCTGCGCGCCGTTTCAAACAAATCACGCACGCGGGAAGCACCGACACCGACATACATTTCCACGAAATCGGATCCCGAAATGGAATAGAAGGGAACGCCCGCTTCGCCCGCAACTGCCTTGGCAAGCAGGGTTTTACCCGTTCCGGGAGGGCCCACAAGCAACACGCCTCTGGGAATTTTAGCGCCCAGACGAACGAATTTTTCGGGATTTTTCAAAAACTCAACAACCTCTTGCAGCTCTTCCTTTTCCTCGTCTGCACCTGCAACGTCAGCAAACTTGACGGCGTTTTTGGTATCGGCGTTGGTTTTTACCTTGGCGTGTGAGAAGGATCCCATTTTGCCGCCCTTGCCCGTTGCCTGACGCATCATCACAATCCAGAAGACAACCAAAACGACAGCGATGATAATATAGGGCAAATAGAGCTGATACCAAGGGGCATCCACAGGCTCCTCATAGTTATAAAAGTGCAAGGTTCCGCCGGGGTTGCTTTCGGTAATCAGGCTTGCCTTGGCAAGCTCGTTGATTTCCTGATACTGCATAGAATTGGAAAGGCGATAGGTAACGGTTTTGGTTATTTCCTTACCGTCACTGTCCAGCTTAACGCTTCCGTTTTCGTCATACTCGCGCACCTTCATTTTCAACACGTTTGACGTGTCCACCTCGAAGGAGTAAACCTCTCCGTTCTCAAAATGCTGAATCACGTCGCTATACGAAAGCGGCGGTGCTTCCTCGCCGTAGCCGGAAAAGAGGCTTGCTACCAAAACAAAGCCCACCACCAGCACGAGCAGAAAAATAATATTCTTCAAACTAAATTTCATGGGTAGAAAAAACCTTTCTTATCTATGTTAACTTGCGATTAGTTTTCATATGCTTCCGGCTTCAAGACGCCGACGAAGGGCAAGGCACGGTATTTTTCATCAAAATCCAAGCCGTAGCCGATAACAAATTCGTCCGGCACCTTTTGGCCTACATAGTCTGCCTCAAACTCGACAACGCGGCGCGAGGGCTTATCCAACAGCGTGCAGGTGCGAACGCTTTTAGCTCCCTTTAACTTCAAGTATTCAACGAGATGGGAGAGCGTTTTGCCGCTATCCACAATGTCCTCAACCAAAATGATTTCGCATTCCGCAATATCGGCGCGCTGCAAATCCAAATGAATATTGACGTTGCCCGTGGTCTTGGTTCCGCCACCGTAGGAGGAAACCTTCATAAAGTCGATTTCAATGGGCGTTTTGATTTTCCGCATCAAATCACCCAAGAAAACAACAGATCCCTTCAGAATAGCAACAAGCAAAACGCGGAAATCGCTTTCGCCGTAATCTCTGTCAATCTCTGCGGCGATTCGCGTGGTCATTTTGTCAAGCTCCTCTTCGGAAATCAAAACCTTTAACACGTCATTCATCTCATTTTTCATTTGAACTGTCCTTCTCTCATTTTTCAACGTAATAAATATGGTATGAATTATACTGCTTTTCTTTATCCTCTTCATTATCCTCGCGCACGCCGAAGCCCGCAACCCAAACGATGCCGCAGTCATCACACAAAACGGGGACGCGGGAGCGCAGGTGCGGCGGCACGGAAGCATCGGAAAAAAGCTTTTTCAGCTTACGGGTCTTTCCGCCGTACCGATAAGCGTCTCCGTCCTGCTTCGAGCGCACAAACATCTCTCCCTGTATTTTAGCAGAAAAGAGTGTTCGATATATAAAGGGTTTGTGAAGGTTTATAAAAGGGCTGTCATTCTTTTCGGTGAATACATACAGTATTCCCCCGTTTGACAGACAATTCTCACCTGTGTGAATTTTTTCCTTGCCAAAATCAAAGACAGGCGCCCCTTCCACCTCAAAAAACACGCATTCCTTTTCCGCCACCAAGCGAAAGGATGAGGGAAAGGAAAGGTAGAAGCATTCGCCTTTTTGCATTTTCAAAACGGCAAGCTCTATTTGCTCGGCCGAGGGCTTCTCTGCCCCCTCGCACTGCACCTCATGCAAAAGAAGAAGCACACGGTAGGCCAAGGAATAGGGCAAGCCAGAAAGCGATGGGCGACAAAGCCCCTCGCCGCTATACGCCTTGTCAAAGGCCTCCTTCGCCAGCGTGTCAAGATAGGAAGCATCCTCGCCTACCTCCTCGGTCATTCTTAAAATGGCCGCAGAGACGGCGGGGTTAAGCCTTTCAAGACGCGGCAAAAGCTCGTGTCTGATATAGTTGCGCGCGTATGCCGTGTCCTTGTTCGTGCTATCCTCGACATAGGGGATAGCCGCCTCGCGCACCGCCTCATACACCTCTTTTTTAGAGACGGAAAGAAGGGGGCGAAGCAAACGGCCGCGCAAAGCGGAAATGCCGCAAAGACCGCGAAGGCCCGTTCCTCTTACAAGGTGCATTAAAACGGTTTCTACGTTATCGTCAGCATTGTGCGCGGTGGCAATAGAGGCAAGGCCTCTTTCCTCACGCTTTTTCTCTAAAAGTGCATAACGGTATTTACGCGCCGTTTCCTCGATTCCGCGGCCCTCCTGCTTGGCGAGCGCGGGAACGGAGATACGGGCAACGTGAAAAGGGATGCCGCGCTCTTCGCAAAGCGAGCGGCAGAACGCCTCGTCACGCTCGGCCTCGTCCTGACGGATACCGTGATTGACGTGCATCGCTTCAAGGGTGATGCCCTCTTTTTGACAAAGCTCCGCTAACAGATATAGGAGCAAGGAGGAATCCGCACCGCCCGAAAGAGCCAGAAGCACACCGCCTGACATTGCAGGAAGAAGGTTCTTTTCCCTGACGGTTTTTTCAAGCTGCGCCCTTGCAAAAGCCAGGGGCGAGTTGTTGTTTTTTTCGCGCATACTCACGCCTGACCGTAGGGAGCGGGCGGCTCGGGCAACGAGCTGTCCTCCAAGGAGCGAAACTTGGTAAACTGCGCGTTCCAGCCCATCAACACGCTACCAACGGCACCGTGTCTGTTTTTGGCGATAATAATCTCCGCAGTATTGGCGGCGGCCGCCTGCGCCTTGGGATCTACGTCCTTATAATATTCATCGCGATACAAGAACAGAACGATATCCGCGTCCTGCTCGATAGAGCCCGAGTCACGAAGGTCGGAAAGCATCGGCTTTTTCACCGTTCTGCTTTCAGGTCCACGGGAAAGCTGGGCGCAGCAAAGAATCGGCACGCCGAAATCCTTTGCCATAATTTTGAGGCTTCGGGAAATATCACCGACCTCTTGCACACGATTTTCAATGGATTTTCCGCTTTGCATCAGCTGCAAATAGTCAATGACCACCATACCGAGATTTTTCACACGGCGCAGCTTTGCCTTCATATCGGTGGGGGTAATGTCTGCCGTATCGTCAATCCAAATGTCGCAGCCTGCCAAGGAAACGGTGGCGTCGGCAATGTTTTCCCAATCGGTATCGCTGAACTGACCGCTTCGGATAGCGCGGCTATCCACCATCGCCTCACCCGAAAGCATACGCATTGCCAGCTGCTCGGCGGGCATTTCCAAGGAGAAGCAGGCAACGGCCTTGCCCGTTTTTTTGGCGACCTCAACGGCGATGTTCATCACAAAGCTCGTTTTACCCATACCGGGACGGGCGCCGACCAAAACCAAGTCACCCTTACCAAGCTGCACCAGAGTGTTATCCAACTCAGAGAAGCCCGTTTTGACACCCGAAACCTCGCCCGGATGCTCGGATTTATACTGCAAGTCCTTATACACGACCTGCATAACCTCGCTGATATGACGGAAATCCTTGGAATCCTGCTTTTGCGCCACGTCAAAAATCTTTTGAGCGGAGGCGTCAAGAATCGAATCTATCTCTCCGTTTTCCGCATAGGCGGTGGCGCTGATTTCGTCACAAGCGGCAATCAGACGGCGCAAAAGCGCCTTTTCCTTGACGATTTTGGCGTAATCAACGATATTGGCCGCAGAGGGCACGCTTTCGGCCAGACTACGCAAATAGGCAACGCCCGATTGCTCGTCATACGAGCCACTCTTTACCAAGGTATTCAAAAGCGTAACGGTATCAACGCGACGGCTTTGCAAAAACATCGTCTGCATAGCCGTAAAAATCTGTCTATGCTCCTCGATATAAAAATCGTCTGCCACAACCTTGCCCGCGATGCTTTCAAAGGACTCGGGTTTAATCAAAACCGAGCCGAGAACGGCCTGCTCCGCCTCCAACGAGACGGGCAGCTTTTGGGCTCCAAGCTCAAGTGCCATAAAGGTTTCCCCTTTTCTTTCGTAGATTAGTTATGCACAACCAGCGCGATTTTGCCAACCACACCCTCGTAAAGCTTCACGTTCAAGGAGTAGCTGCCGTAGGATTTGATATTGTCGGACATTTCGATTTTTCTCTTATCCACCGTTATGCCGAAATCCTTGGCCAAGGCCTCTGCAACGTCCTTGGAGGTTACAGCGCCGTACAGTCTGCCGTCAGCACCCGAGGCAGAGCGAATTTTAACGGTGATGGTTTCCAAGCGCTCGGCAACGGCCTTTGCGGCCTTGCGCTCCTCCTCAATCTTGAAGCGCTTGGACTCTTCCTTGCCCTTCAAATCGTTGATAGCCTGATTATCAGCCCGAATGGCAAGCTTGCGCGGCAAAAGGAAGTTGGCGGCATAGCCTTCTGCAACCTCTACCACATCGTCCTTCTTACCCAGGGCCTTTACGTTTTGTAACAAAATAACCTTCATTGGTTTTTCCACTCTTTCTTCGTAGTTTAATTCATATACTTATCAATGGCCTTTTTCAGCCTTTCAACCGTTGCCAAGCCCGTGCTTTCGTCTACCTGCGCGCCCGCCGAGTCAAAGTGACCGCCGCCGTGCAGCTCCTCCAAAATCTTCGCCACGTTAACAGAACCGTCCGAACGCGCAGAAACGTGCACCCTTCCGTTTATGGGAACGAGGGCGAAGGAGGCGTTAATACCCTTGCCCGCCAAAAGCGCATCGGCCGCCTTAGCGGCGATAACGCGATAGCTGGCATCCGTGTCACCGTCGCAAACGGCGATGGCCAGGTTATCCTTATAGACAAGCACATGGGAAAGAAATCTTCCCTGCTTAATCATATCGGAAACGTCCGTCTTAAACAGCTCGTTGGTTTCGCTGGGGTTGGCACCCTCACCGCGCAAGAACTGGGCTGCTCCGTAGGTTCTCGTTCCCGTGTTCTTGGTTAACTGCTTGGTGTCAAGCAGAATGCCCGAGAGCATCAGCTCCGCTTCCTCCTTCAAGAGCCGCTTGGTTGTCATATGCTGCTCCAAAATCTCTGCCACCATTTCGGAGGCCGAGGAGGCCGAGGGCTCAATATACGAAATCTTGGTTTGCGCGCTTGTGTTTCCCGACTTGGTATGATGGTCAACGATAACCGTATCCTCTACCATATCGAAAAGCTTGGGACAAACGCTATTGGAAATGTTGTTTACGTCCACCACTATCAGAAGGGTTCTCGGACGCACCATTTCCATAGCCTCGCTCTCGGTGATAAAGACGTCATCATACTCCTCGCAAGCGGCAATCTTATCAAAGCAGGAGCGCAGGTTTTCATCCGACCGATTGACGATGATATGCGGCTTTGCGCCCGAAAACATAGCCAAGCGCGCCATACCGATGGAGGCACCGAAGGAATCGTAATCGCCGTAATTGTGGCCCATTATCAAGACGTTATCGGCACGCACCATCAAGCCAACGATGGCGTTACCCATCACGCGCGCACGAACGTTTGCGCGCTTATGGACAGCCTTGGTTTTACCGCCGTAAAAATCGGTTCCCATATCATTTTTATACACTACCTGGTCACCGCCGCGCTGCAAGGCCATATCCAAGGCCGCCTGTGCCATTTGCTCACGGTAAGACAGGGTTCCCGACACGCAGGAGACACCGATAGAAACCGTAACAGGCATACCGTCACCTACGCGGATGCTTCGCACCTCGTCCAAGATGCTGAATCGGCTTTCAACGCACTCCGAAAGATGCGCGTAATCAAAGAGCATAATGTACTTATCGCGCTCATAGGAGCGGATAACGCCGTTCATAGAGGCCGCCCAGTTACGCAAAATCTCCTCAACCTCAGTAGCGGCAGAGCGGAACTTTTCCTGAATGTACTGCAAAAGCTCCTCAATGTTGTCAATAACGATATAGGCAACCGCCGTTCTGTCCTCAATATAGCGGCGGAAATACTCGAAGAGCGCCGTTACGTCCTCCAAGAAAATCATATGCAGGCTCTGCTCCTCCAAGAAGGAACGCCCGACACGGTAAAGCTTATCGTTGATTAAAACGATTTCCTCGTTTTCGTGCGCTTCGCTTTCGGGAAGGTCAAGATATTCCTTGGGCACAACCCGACAGTACGAGGAGAAGGAACGGTTTTCCTCCACTCTTTCCAAGCCCAAGGCAGACAGGAACGCGGCGTTTGCCACAACGATACTGTCCTCCTCGCCGCAAAGGGCGGCGGGGATTTGCAGGTTGGAGATCCAGTTCTCCGTATTATCCTGTCTCAAAAAAACTTCGGTTTCTTCTTTATGCTGACGCGGCTTCATACGGACTGTCCAATAAACCGCGAGAAACGCAAGATAAACGAAAACAGCAATCATACCGAGGAAAAGCGGCATGACGGAAACGCGTTCAAGCAGAATGATAAAGGTTACCCAAATGAAGCAGGCAACACCAATCAGAACGGCAATGTCGTTCCGCGTTGCTATTTTTTTCATTCGTCTTTCTCCTTTCTTTTCGTTCTTACGGCGCGTTTTTTCTTTTTTCGATACGACGCCATAATATCATTCCTATTGTATCATATATTTTCCGCTTTGTAAAGCAAAAGAACGCACTTTTTGTCTTTTTTCGAAAAAAGTTTTCTTTTTTTCCCTTTTGCAAGCCTCCTTTTAAAAAACCTCTTGCAAAAGCGAGGGATTTAGTATAAAATAAAGTAATAAGATGATAAGAGGGGGTGTGCCAAATGAAAAAGCAAGAAGTCAAAATTTCCTTATCCTCGCCGATTTCCTGCCTTTCGGGCATTGGAGACGCGAAGGCCAAGGCTTTTGCGCGCTTGGGCGTTTTCACCCTCCGCGATTTGATTTTTCACATTCCGCGCGCATATGAGGATCGCTCCGTTATTTCACTTTTGCAAAACGTTCCCCACGGCGAAAAGGCCACCCTGCTTTTAACGGTTGCAACCGCGCCAACCTCCGTTCGACTTAAACGAAGCCTTACAGTTACCAAGCTGCGCGCGTTTGACGACTCGGCAAGCGTTGAGCTTACCTACTTTAATCAGGAATTTTTAAAGAACGTGTTTTGCGTTGGCGATACCTATCGCTTTTCCGGGCGCATAGAGCGCAAGGGGCGGCGCATTCTGATGACGAATCCGCAATACGAGCCCTATGACCCTACTCTTTCCTTACCCGACTACATTCCCGTTTACAAGCTGAGCGACGGGCTTTCAACCGCGGCGATACAAAAGTCCTGCCACCAGGCACTTGCCTTGGCGCTTCCTCTGCTTGAAGACTATCTACCCGAGGAGATTCGGCGCAGAAACACGCTCCCGACGCTGCAAAGTGCGTTAGCAGAGCTGCATTCTCCCACATCCCTGAGCAATATTCGCGCCGCGGCCAAAAGGCTTGCCTTTGACGAGCTTTTCCTGTTCTCTTTGCGTATGCAGCTTTCCAAGCGAAAGGTAGAGACGAAGCGGGCGCTATCCATTCTTCCCGTCAAAAGAGAGCGCTTTCTTTCCCGCCTTCCCTACGCGCTGACCGGCGCGCAAACACGCTCCATTGATGAGATTGAGGCCGATATGCAGAGCGGCAGACCGATGGGGCGCATTCTGATAGGCGACGTGGGAAGCGGTAAGACGGTTTGCGCGATGTACGCCGTATTTTTAGCCCTTTCCTCTGCCCATCAAGCCGCCGTGATGGCACCAACGGAGATTTTGGCCACCCAGCACTATGCAGAGATGAAGCCGTTTTTTGAACAGATGGGCTTTAAGGTTGCCCTGCTTTTAGGCTCTACCTCCCAAAAGGAGAAAAGAGAAATTTACGAGGGCCTGCAAGCAACAAGCGAGGGGCGCATTGATTTGGTTATCGGTACGCACGCGCTTCTTTCTGACAAGACTGTTTTTTCGGATTTGGCGCTGGCGGTGACGGACGAGCAGCATCGCTTTGGCGTTTTACAGCGCGCCGCCTTACGAAGCAAGGCAGAAAGCGCGCACCTGCTTGTGATGAGCGCGACCCCCATTCCGCGCACCTTGGCCTTGGCCCTATACGGTGACCTTTCCACCTCGATTATTGACGAGCTTCCGCTTGGGCGCCAACGGGTTGACACCTTCGTTGTGGACAGCACCTTTGACGCACGGCTCGTTGCCTTTATAGACAAGCTGACGGCAGAGGGCGGCCAGGCATACGTTGTTTGCCCCGCCATTGCCGAGGAGACGGAAGAGACAGAAATTCCGCTTTCGGATTTGATAACGGAAGGCTCCGCGCTTCCCTCTCTCCCTCTCGTTTCGGCCGAGAAAAAGGCAGAGGATCTATCCTCTGCTCTGCCGCATTTGCAGGTTGGCCTTTTACACGGAAAAATGAAATCCGCCGAAAAAGAGGCGGTGATGAGCGCCTTTGCCAAGGGCGAGATACAGGTTTTGGTTTCTACCACCGTTGTTGAGGTTGGCATCAACGTGCCCAATGCCTCTCTGATGCTGGTGGAAAATGCCGAGCGCTTCGGGCTTGCCCAGCTGCATCAGCTTCGCGGCCGCGTGGGACGCGGCAAGCGCAAATCCTACTGTGTTTTGCGCTCGGACGCCAAGGGGGCTACCGCCAAGCAACGCTTGGAGACCATGCGAACCACCTATGACGGCTTCCGCGTTGCCGAGGAGGATTTGAAGCTGCGCGGCCCCGGCGACTTCTTTTCACAGGCAGGCAGCGACGAGTTTCGCCAAAGCGGCGGTCTCGCCTTCCGCTTTGCCTCGCTTTGTCAGGACGAGTCCTTGATTTACGATGCCGCCAAGGAGGCCAAGGCGCTCTTGTCGGGCGACACGGCCGTTTTCACCGAGAAGCACGATGCCTTAATGGCAGAGCTTGAACGCTATGGCAGCGAAAGCAGCGGCTTCATTTCTTAATTACAGAAAGGCAGAAGATTATGCTACAACCTCTGGCAGACAGAATGCGCCCCCAAAGCTTTGATGAAATGGTGGGCCAGCGCCACCTTTTTGGAGAAAAGGGGGTTATCCGCGCGCTTCTTTCCAAGGGAAAGCTGACGAACATGATATTCAGCGGCCCTCCCGGAACGGGCAAGACCACCGCCGCCAACATCATTGCTAAAAACGCAGACAGACAGATTTACCGCCTGAACGCCACCACCGCCTCCCTTGCCGACGTGAAACGGATTGCGGAGGAAACCAAGACGATTTTCGGCTCCGAGGGCGTTTTGCTCTACCTTGACGAGATACAGTATTTTAACAAGAAGCAGCAGCAATCTCTCCTTGAATATTTGGAGGACGGGCGCATCATTCTGATAGCCTCGACCACAGACAACCCCTATTTCTGCATTTATAACGCTCTGCTTTCCCGTTCCTCCGTGTTTGAATTCAAGCCCGTTCCGCCCGAGGAATGTCTGCCGGCTCTCTGCCGCGCTTGGACGGCCTTGAATCAAGAGGAAAAGACGGAAAAGGAGGCCTCTGACGAGGCACTTCTCTACTTGGCACAACGCGGCGGCGGCGACGTTCGCCGTTGTCTTGGCATTTTGGAGAACGCCTTTTCCATCTGCGAGGGCCGCTTGGAGAAGGATTGCATCGCCTCACTTTTGCCCTCCTTTACGGGCAACTTTGACCTGTCGGGCGACGTACACTATGATCTGCTCTCCTGCTTACAAAAGTCCATTCGCGGCTCCGACGTTGACGCTTCCCTCTTTTATTTGGCGAAGCTTTTGGCAGGGGGCGACCTGCTTTCCGTTTGCCGCCGCTTGCAAGTGATTGCCTCCGAGGACGTGGGACAGGCCTACCCTCTGGCACCTGCTATCGTATACGCCTGCACCCAGAGTGCCCGTGAGCTTGGGCTTCCCGAGGCGGCCATTCCGCTTTCGCACGCGGTGGCCCTTCTTGCCACCTATCCCAAATCCAACGCGGCACACGTTGCCTACGAAAAGGCCTTGGCCGACGTGGAGGCGGGGCTTGGCGTTGAGCCGCCCGCGCATTTACAGAGCCCACTTTTCCGCGGCTACAAGTATCCCCACGATTTTCCGAACCATTACGTCAAGCAGGACTATCTCCCAACCGATTTGAAGGGAAAGAAATATTACGTCTTTGGCTCCAGCAAGACGGAGCAGCTGGCAAAGACCTACTACGATATGATTCGGGAAGGCCAAAAGTAACATGCTACGCCGTCTTCCCCGTTTATACCCTCTTTGTCTTTCCTTTTGCAAAAAGCACATTCATCTTTTGCTTTCTCTTTTTTGGATAACGGCGATTGCCCTTGCCTACGCGCTTCCCTTTCCTGCGCTTCGCATATCAGCCGCCGTTTTTCTTGCGCTCTTTGTCCTATGCGGTATAGGCCGCCTTTTCAAGCGCTTTTATACCGTTTTTATTCTCCTTCCGCTTTTGCTTGGTCTGGCGCTTTCTCTCGTCTGTGTTCATAGACTTCCAAGCGAGACCCTCTCTGCCTACAAGGGAAAGCAGGGCTTTGCGGTTGTGACCTTAACGGACATTTTGGAGCAAACGGACTCTCTTCTCACCGCCGAGGCAACGCTTTCCTCCTTGGGAGAAAAAGAGCTTTCCGCAACGGTTTTACTGCGCTTACAAGCAAGCGAGGACTTCACAGAGGGAGACACGTTGCGCGTTTACGTTTCGGAGCTTTCTTCTGTATCTGACGCCTATGCGGCAGAGGGATATGACGGAAGCATTTGGGCCGTGCGCGGCACTAAAATCGGAGAAAGGCACACCCTGCGCTCCGTTCTTGCTCACTATAATTCCCTCCTTTCCTCTTCCTTGCAAAAGCGGATAGACCAAGAGGAAGGCGCCTTTCTTTCTGCCCTGCTTTTAGGAGATAAAAGCGGGATTTCCGCCTCCCTTTCTCGCGATATGGCCCGAAACGGCACCTCGCACATATTGGCGCTCAGCGGCCTGCACGTCAGCCTTTTTATGTCGGGCGTTACGTTTCTTCTGCGCCCTCTTCACAAGAAGGCGCGCACCGTTCTTTCGCTTTTGCTGATAGCAGCCTACGTGCTTTTAACGGGCGCCTCGCCCTCTGCCTTGCGAGCGGGCTTTATGTGCTTTTGTGCGCTTCTTTCCTTTCTTGTTGGCCGTCGGCATAACAGTCTTTTTTCTCTTTTTGCCTCGGTCTCTCTAATTTTCGCTTTTGAGCCCTATTGCGTTTACGGCCTATCGCTTTGGCTTTCGGCCTTGGCGACCCTTGGTATTCTTCTTTATTTTGAGCGCAAGAAGGAAAAGACGCATAAGGAAGTAACGGCACCAAAGCGCCTTTGGCGCAGAGCGCTTTCCTTTTTGAAGGAGTATATCATTCTTTCCGCCGTTATCACGGCGGCGGCCTCCCTGATGGTGCTCCCCCTTTCAGCGCGCATCTTCGGCACGCTTTCGCTGTTATCCATTCCTGCCAATCTCTTGCTTGCGCCCTTGTCTAATTTGCTTTTATACGGCGCGTTTCTTGTGCTTCCCTTGGGCTTTTTCAAGCCGCTTTCCTTTTTACTGGAAAAGGCGACCTCCCTCTTTCTGTTCCTTTCTGCGCGTCTTGCCGATATTCCGCATACGCAGATTTCCTTTTCCAATTTTATTTCGCTCCTTGCCGCCACTCTTATTCCCTTGGCGATTCTCCTTTACTGCGTTTTCGTGCCAAGGAAGCGCTTTCGCAGAAAGACGGTGCTTTCCCTTTGTCTTGCCCTTTGCGTCACGCTTTCGGCCGTTCACGTTGGCGATTTTCTATTGCACAAAAACGGTGTCAGGCTTGATTTTGCCGCGAACACCTCTGCCGCGTATGATGCCGTTTGTCTGCGCGAAAGCACCAAAACCTTTTTAATTGACGGCAGCACCTTTACCGCACAAAGCGCCAAACACGCGCTTTCGCTTGCCAAGGCGTGTGCCAGACAGGAAATTGACGCATACGTTATCACCTGCTATGACGACAGCACCGCCTCCCTCCTTCGTTCTTTATCGGAAGAAAACACGATTCGAGAGGTCTATTTGCCCGCACCGATAACGACCGAGGAGAAGCTTTCGGCACGCGCGCTTTTGGAGGACATCACGCTTGACGGCACCAAAGCCACCTTTTACCGCGAGGGAGAGGAAATTGCGCTTGGCCGAACCACCTTTTCGCTGCTCTTCCGCATCCCCCAGGCAGAAGCCGCCACCGCTGCCGCTTACACCCTGGAAATAGGAAAAAGCAAGGTTTTGTGCGCCTCTGCCGCCTCCTTGGCATCGGGCGCGGCTTATCAGCGCCTGATTTACCATCTTGCCGACTGCGACACGCTGCTTTTGGGCAGTTACGGGAAAGAGGATGCCGTTTTGCCGCTTCCCTCCTCGGCCTTTGAAAAGGATGTTTTGTGCGCGGCAGACGCCGCTTTGGGCAAAAACACGGCGCTTTCTGTAACCGAGCGAGGAAAAAGGCGATTCTTTGCGCCCATTATGCAAGGCCCACTCTTTTCTCCGTGACAATCCCGTGCGATGAAAAACAAAAATCCGTTTTGCACCTTTGGTACAAAACGGATTTTTTATTTTGGCAAGCGGGCTTGCCGATTTTTTGTTTTAGTCCTCTAACTGATAGGTCCAGCCATAGCTGTCGGGAAGAGTTCCCCACTGGATACCCGTCAAGGAATTATAGAGATGGGCGGTTACCTCACCGATTTCGCCATTGTTGATGGAATACTTCTTGCCCATATAGCAAAGTTCGCCAATGGGAGAGATAACAGCGGCAGTACCGCAGCCCCAAGCCTCCTCAAGCTTGCCCTCCTCCAAAGCCTTTGCCAGCTCGTCAATGCTCAAGCGGCGCTCGCTGACGCGATAGCCCTCGGCGCGCAAAAGCTCCAAGCAGGATTTTCTGGTGATACCGGGAAGAATAGATCCGAGAAGCGAAGGGGTAACAACCTCGCCGTCAATCTTGAACATAACGTTCATAGCGCCGACCTCTTCGATGTACTTGCGCTCAACACCGTCAAGCCAAAGAACCTGCGACTAGCCTGCCTTTCCGGCCTTCTCACCTGCACGGTTGGAAGCGGCATAGTTACCGCCGCACTTGGCCTCACCGGTACCGCCACGAACGGCACGAACGTCATCTGCCTCGATCATAATCTTAACGGGGTTAATGCCCTCCTTGTAGTAGCTGCCTACGGGGGAGGTAATGATAACGAAGGTTGCGTGCTTTACCGCGTGCACACCCAAGGTTTCATCGTTTCCGCACATAAAGGGTCGGATATAAAGGGAGGTGCCGGGGGCAGGGGGCGTCCAATCCTGCTCAAAGGCAATAAACTTGGTTAAAACCTCCATTGCCAAATCCTCGGGAATGGTGGGCAGGCAAAGTCTGTCTGCCGAGCGATTCATACGGCGAATGTTCTCGATGGGACGGAACATCTGCACCTTTCCGTCGGCACGGCGATAGGCCTTTAAGCCCTCGAAGATTTCGCTTCCGTAATGAAGCGCGGTGCAAGCGGGATGGATAGCCAAGGGGCCAAAGGGAACGATTCTTGCGTCATGCCAGCCCTCCTCGACAGAATAGTCCATCATAAACATATGGTCGGTAAAATACTTGCCGAAGCCGAGAACAGAAGGCTCGGGCTTTACCGCGGGATTCGGGTTTCTCGTAATTTTGATTTCCATAGCTTTCTTCTCCTTATTAGCCCTGATAGTCCTTGCCAAGACGCATAGCGCCGAGGTTGACATCCAGCATATCCGCACGCTTGGCGGAGATAACCTTTTTAAGTGCAGCCAGAACCTTCTCTTCATCCTCAAAGGCGCCGCTTTCTGCCAAAACCTTACCCATGATAATCATATTGGCGAGAGTGGGCGTTTTGTTGTCGGATGCCATCTGGGTGGCAGGGATATAATGCACCGTCACATCGGTACGGTTAACCTTGCGGGAAATGAGGGTGGAATCCACGTAAATGGTGCCGCCGGGAGCAACGCTGGACTCATACTTGTCCAAGGAGGGCAGGTTCATCGCAATCAGAACGTCGGGATTCGATACGATGGGAGAGCCAACGGGAATATCGCTGATGATAACGCTACAGCTTGCCGTACCACCGCGCATTTCGGGACCGTAGGAGGGCAACCAGCTGACGTTTTTGCCGTCATTGAGGCCCTGGTAAGCTAAGAACTTGCCTGCGAACAGGATGCCCTGTCCACCGAAGCCTGCAAACAAATACTGGGTCGTTTTCATTTCTGCTTCCTCCTTACTTTCCTGCGCTTCTATCCTTATACACCCCAAGAGGATAATAAGGAATCATTTTTTCATCAATACAAGCCAAAGCCTTTGCAGGCGTCATACCCCAGTTGGTCGGGCAAGAGGAAACAACCTCTACCAAGGAGAAGCCTTTTCCGTTGACCTGGTTTTCAAAGGCCTTTTTGATAGCCTTCTTGGCATTCTTGACGTTCTTGACGTTGTTAACGGCAACACGCTCCAAATACTCGGGGCCGTCCAGCTGAGAAAGCATTTCGCAAACCTTGATGGGATAGCCGCAATGAGAAACGTCACGTCCGTAGGGAGAGGTCTGGGTGACCTGACCGGGCAAGGAGGTGGGAGCCATCTGACCGCCCGTCATACCGTAAATGGCGTTGTTGATGAAGATAACGGTGATGTTTTCGTTTCTGGCGGCGCTATGTACCGTTTCTGCCATACCGATGGAGGCAAGGTCGCCGTCACCCTGATAGGTGAATACGATGTTATTGGGGTCGGAGCGCTTAACGCCCGTTGCAACGGCAGGTGCTCTACCGTGAGCGGCCTCAATCATATCACAGTTAAAGTAGTCGTATGCCATAACCGAGCATCCAACGGGGGCAATACCAATGGTTCTTCCCTCAATACCAAGCTCGTCCATTACCTCGGCAACCAGACGATGCACGATGCCGTGGGTACAACCGGGGCAATAGTGTAAGGGTGCATCGGAAAGCGCATGGGGTTTATCAAATACTACCATTTCAGTTACCTCCTTTATCGGCGGCCTCAATAGCGGCCAGCACCTCTTCGGGCGAAGGAATCATACCGCCCGCTCTGTTGCAAAGAGTGACGGGGGCCTTGCCGTTGACGGCCAGGCGAACGTCCTCAATCATCTGACCCATAGAAAGCTCAACGGACACGAAGGCTTTAACCTTTTCGGCCGCTGCGGCAAACTGCTTCTTGGGGAAGGGCCAAAGCGTGATGGGACGAATCATACCCACCTTAATGCCCTTGGCTCTTGCCTCGTTGATGGCGTTCTTGGAAACACGGGCGGCGATACCAAAGGCGGCCACGCAGATTTCCGCATCCTCCATCATATATTCCTCGTAGAGAACCTCGTTCTCCTCGATGTACGCATACTTCTCGTAGCGCTCAAAGTTGGTTTTTTCCAGCTCTTCGGGCTTCAAGAACAGAGAGTTGACGATGTTATGGGGTCTTTCAAGCTTGGTACCCGTCACAGCCCAAGGCTTTGCGGGAGCCTCCTCAATATCAAAGGAGAGAGAAACGGGCTCCATCATCTGACCCATCGTGCCGTCTGCCAGAATCATAGAGGTCATACGGTACTTGTCTGCCAGGGCAAAGCCCTTCACCGTCAGCTCTGCCATTTCCTGCACGGAGGCAGGCGCCAGAACCAACATATGAAAGTCGCCGTGTGCGCCACCCTTGGTTGCCTGGAAATAGTCGCTCTGAGAGGGCTGAATACCGCCAAGTCCGGGGCCGCCGCGCTGAACGTTTACGATGAGAGCGGGAAGATCCGCGCCTGCCAGATAGGAGATGCCCTCGCCCTTCAAGGAAATTCCGGGGCTGGAGGAGGAGGTCATCACGCGCTTGCCCGTTGCGGAAACGCCGTACACCATATTGATGGCGGCGATTTCACTTTCGGCCTGCAAGAAGGTGCCGCCGATTTTGGGCATTCTTTTTGCCATATAAGCAGCAATTTCGGTTTGGGGGGTAATGGGATAGCCAAAGTAATGACGGCAGCCTGCGATGATGGCCGCCTCGGCAATGGCTTCGTTGCCTTTCATTAATACCTTATCAGACATTGCTTTTTCACCTTTCTACCTTAATGATACAGTCGGGACACATCGTGGCGCAGAAGGCGCAGCCGATGCACGCTTCCTCGTTCACAGCCTTAACGGGATGGTGACCCTTTTGGTTAATGGTTTCGGCATCAAGCGCCAGAACCTGCTTGGGACAAGCATCAACACAAAGGCCACAGCCCTTGCATTTTTCAAATTTAAAGGTTAATTTTGCCATGGTATTCTCCTTTACATTCGTTTTTGTAATAATATAGGACGGTAGCTATCGCTCTCGGCCGAAAAATACTGCCAAAGCGACTCGTGCACCGTGGTATACAAAAATGGAATTTGGGCGGCGGCGGCAACCTCCTTGGCGAAGGCAACCGATCCGCGCACATCCTCTTCGGTGGTTTCCGCACCGAGATTGGAATTGTTAATCAGGGCGGTAAAGCGAAGGCCGGAGGCCGCCTCAATCTCGTTCATAACGGTCAAAGCACCGTCAAGATCACGCGTCAAGGGACGATAGCCGTTCAAGACGAATATCATCTGGTAATCGTTCTCCTCCTTGATGGCAGGAACGAGTCTACCAAGTGCCAAAGCCCCTCTTTCGTCACCTCCCACATCCAGCACGGCGCGAAACGATTTATCGTCTGTCACGGCGTAAATTTCAGCGGGAAGCGCGGGAATGTCAACGTTACTGTTGGCATACGCCGAGCAGATAAGGCGAACGTCTCGCTCCTTCAAGAGCGCTTCACTGTCCTTCGTGCGAAAATAGGGATTGACAATATCGATATCGGCGATAATCACCTTTTCGTGCGTCTTTCGCAGAGAGAGCGCGTAATTCACTGCGATGTTGGTTTTTCCGCTACCGTAGTGACCCGAAAAAATCGTTATTCGTTTTTCCTGCATAGCTCTCTCCTTCCCTGCGTTTTTCGCATGATGCTCGCATTATAAAAGATTTCTTTGGATTTTTCCCGTGGCCGTCTTGGGAAGCGCATCACGGAAAACAATAATTCTGGGGTATTTATAGGGCGCAGTATGCGTCTTGACGTAATCCTGAATTTCCTTGACAAGCTCGGGCGAGGGCTCTGTTCCCTTCACCAGAACGATGCTGGCCTTGACAACCTGGCCTCTGACCTCGTCAGGTGCGGCAGAGACGCCGCATTCCAGAACGTACGGCAGCTCCATAATGACGCTTTCAATCTCGAAGGGCCCGATGCGGTAACCGGAGGACTTGATAACGTCATCCACGCGGCCAACGTACCAATAGAAGCCGTCCTCATCGCGCCAAGCCACGTCACCCGTATGGTAATAGCCGTCGTGCTTAACCTCGCGCGTCTTTTCCTCATCGTGATAATACTCGTCAAAGAGACCGCAGGGAGAACCGTTTTCAATCTTGATAACGATTTCGCCCGATTCACCGACAGGAACACGACTGCCGTCTGCGGCAAGCAAATCCACGTCATAAATGGGAGCAGGCTTACCCATCGAACCGATTTTATGAGGCGCACCGCGCATATTTCCGATTATCATCGTGCTTTCGGACTGGCCGAAGCCCTCCAAAATCTGAATGCCCGTTGCCTCCTCGAATTGACGGTAGACCTCGGGGTTTAAGGCCTCGCCCGCCGTTGTCATATGCTTGACGGAGGAGAGATCGTACTTGGAGATATCCTCCTTGACCATCATACGAAGCATGGTCGGAGGCGCGCAGAAGGTGGTGATTTGATATTTGGCAAACATAGGCAGAATATCGTCTGCGTGGAAGCGCTCGAAATCGTAAACGAAGGTTGCCGCCTCGCAGAGCCATTGGCCGTAAAGCTTGCCCCAGAGTGCCTTGGCCCAACCTGTATCCGAAATGGTAAAGTGCAAGCCGTCCGAATCGACGTTATGCCAATACTTTGCGGTATGGAAATGGCCCAAGGGATATTTGTGATTATGTACGGCGATTTTGGGATAGCCCGTGGTACCCGAGGTAAAGAACATCAAAAGCGTGTCATTACCGCAGGGGGTATCGGCGGTGCGCTCAAAATGGGTACTGTAAAGGACGCATTCCTCGTCAAAGCTGCGCCAGCCGTCCTTTTCGCCGCCAACCATAATTTTAATGAGCTTTTTGTCTAACTGCGCCTCGGCCTTGTCGACCTCCGTGCTGACGCCGCCTCTTCCCGTACAGAGAATGGCCGAAACGCCTGCCGCCTTGAAGCGATATTCAAAATCGTGGTCAAGCAGCTGATTCATAGCGGGAATGGCGATAGCGCCCAAGCGGTGCAGACCCAGCATTGCGTACCAGAACTGATAGTGTCTGCCCAGAACCAGCATTACGCGGTCGCCCTTTTTGATACCGAGCGACTTGAAATAGTTGGCCGCACGGCAGGAATTTTTCTTGATGTCGGAAAAAGAGAGTCTGGTTTCCGTTTTATCGTTCGCCACGTGCAAAAGCGCAAGCTTGCCCGGCTCCTTTTCCGCGATTTTATCCACCACGTCGTAGGCGAAGTTAAAGGTATTCTCGTTTTTGAAGGTGATGGAGGTGGGGGTGCCGTTTTCGTCCTCCTCGGTATCCACAAATGCGGAGTATACTCTTTCCTTTTCGTCACGCTTGGCCGGACGGCTTTGCACCGCACGAGAGGGCTGAAGCTCGGGAATGGGCTCGCCCGTGGGATTCAATACAATAGCGTAGAAGCGACAGTCCTCTCCCTCAACGGCTATCATACCGTGGGGCGTGGAGCTATCGTAATAAATGCTGTCACCGGGGCCAAGAATCTCCACGTGAGAGCCGATTTGCACCTTCAAGTGACCGCTCAACACAATGTCGCACTCCTGACCGTCGTGCGTGGTTAATTCTATGTCTCTTACCTGCGCCTTTTCGCTATAACGGCTGCACACGTAAAGAGGCTCGGCAATACGGTTTCGGAAAGCAGAGGCCAGGTTGAAATAGGTCATTCCGTGCGCCTCTTCAATGCGCTGTCCCTGTCCGCTTCTCGTTAAGGTATAAGATTTCAGAGTCGGGCTTTTACCCTCGATAATATCCGTTACATCCACGTTGAAGGCGGAGGCACAACGGTAGATAAAGGCAAAGTTCAAGTCCGATTCGCCGTTCTCACAGGCAAGATATTCTGCCTCGGCTACGCCCGTTTTGGCGGCCATTTCCGCCACCGTCAAGCCCTCGATTTCGCGAAGCTCACGGATACGGCTTGCCATTTCCTTTATTTTCAAATCAAGTCCCGTAATTCCTTGCATACTTCCTCCAAGATTGTTATGGCGACAAAAAAAGCCCGCCACAAAGATAAATACTTTGAGACGAGCTTGCTAATCAAAACCCGCGGTACCACTCAAATTGCGGCAGATGCCGCCCCTCAGGGTCAATCAACCCGTATGCACTAACGCAGCAAACGCGGAGAGGTTCTACTCGATTCTCTTTCTTCCTCTCGGCTCGGAAGCTACAAACAGGAGGCAGCATTTAGCGACTCACACCAACCGTCGCTTCTCTGAAAAAGCCGCGTTCCTACACTCTTCGTCAACGCCTTTATAGAGTCATATTACCACACTTTAAAGTATTTGTCAACTGTTTTTTTAAAATATTATTTAATTATAGAAGCATCAAGGAAGCTTAGAGCTTGTTTCTCTGAATCTTGCCGCTGATGGTTTTGGGAAGCTCCGTGCGGAATTCCACAATACGCGGATACTTATAGGGCGCGGTATGCTCCTTGACGTAATTCTGGATTTCCTTTTTCAATGCCTCTGTTGGCTCGGTTCCCTTCACCAAGACGATGCTGGCCTTGACAACCTGGCCTCTGACCTCGTCGGGTGCGGCAGAGACGCCGCATTCCAGAACGTACGGCAGCTCCATAATGACGCTTTCAATTTCAAAGGGCCCGATGCGGTAGCCGGAGGATTTGATAACGTCATCCACGCGGCCAACGTACCAATAATATCCGTCCTCGTCACGCCAAGCGGTGTCACCCGTATGGTACAAGCCATCGTGCCAGGCATCCGCCGTTTTTGCGTCATCACGGTAATATTCTCTGAAAAGACCGCAGGGAATGCCCTTATCCGTATGGATAACGATTTCACCGATTTCACCCGCAGGAAGCGATTTTCCATCGGCATCGACAACATCTACGTCATATTGGGGATTTGCCTTACCCATAGCGCCGATTTTGGGAGTTGTGCCGTAAAGATTTGCAATAGCAAGGGTGGTTTCCGTTTGACCGAAGCCCTCCATAATTTCAAGACCCGTTGCCGTTTTGAACTGGTTGAACACCTCGGGGTTCAACGCCTCGCCTGCGGTGGTCATATGATGAATGGAGGACAAATCAAATTTGGAAAGATCGCCGCGAATAAGCATTCTGAGCATCGTGGGCGGTGCACAGAAGGTGGTGATATTGTACTCTGCAAACATAGGAAGCAGATCGTTTTCATCAAACCTATCGAAGTCATAGACGAAAACGGCGCCCTCGCAGAGCCACTGACCGTACAGCTTACCCCACAGGGATTTGCCCCAGCCCGTATCGGAAATGGTTAAATGCAAGCCGTCACGCTCGCAGCAATGCCAATATTTAGCCGTTACGTAATGACCCAAGGCGTAGGTATGCTTATGCGCCGCCATTTTGGGATTGCCCGTGGTACCCGAGGTGAAGAACATCAGCGCAAGGTCATCTCCTGCGGAGCAGTCCTCGGGGCGCTCGTACTTGCTGGAAAACAGCTTATACTCCTTATCAAAGTCAAGCCAGCCGTCCTTGACGCCGCCAACCATCAAAAGCTTTTCCACCTGAGGACATTTCTTGGCGGCACTTTGTGCATAGGTATAGGTATCTCCGTCAGCGGTGCATACGATGGCCTTGACCCCTGCGGAATTGTATCTGTACTCAAAATCGTGTTCCTTTAACTGATTCGTTGCGGGAATGGCAATCGCGCCCAGCTTATGAAGAGCCACCATACAGAACCAGAACTGATAATGACGCTTTAAGACCAACATAACCTTATCGCCCCGCTTGATGCCCAAGGAGGTGAAATAGTTTGCCACCTGGTTAGATGCCTTCTTGATGTCCTTAAAGGTAAAGCGTCGCTCGTTCTTGTTTCTGTCAAGGTGAAGCATGGCGAGCTTCTCGGGATAGCTATCGGCAATGCCGTCAACGATGTCGAAGCCGAAGTTAAAGCTTTCGGTGTTTTTGAAGCGAATGCTTTGCAGCTGTCCGTTTGCATTTTCCTTAACGTCAAGGAATTTTTCGCAAACCAGTGCCTCGCTCTTTTTAGCGGCAATAACGCTTTTTCTGACAACCGTTTCATTGGAATTGTCGCCCGACATAACCACCGCAACGAAGGTACAGTCCTTGCCGTCAACGGCAATCATTCCGTGCGGAATAGAGGAATTGTAGTAGATGCTATCGCCCTCCTCCAAGACCTCGGTATGCTCGCCGACTTGAATTTTCAGCTTGCCGTTTAAAACAAGGTCAAACTCCTGACCGCTGTGCGTGGTCAGATGAATGGGCTTATTTTGCTGCGATTGAGAATATTCGTAGGTTACGTAGTAGGGCTCTGCGAGCTTATCCTTGAACTTGGGCGCCAGGTTGGCAATATCAATGCCGTCCTCCTTGGCAGTTCCCTGTCCCTTGCCCTTTCTCGTCACCGTATAGGTAGAAAGCTTTGCCGTGCTACCCTCCAGAAGCTCCGTCATTTCAACGCCGAAGGCCAGCGCACATTTATGGATAAAGGAGAACGGAATATCCACCGTACCGCTTTCATAAGAAAGATAGGTAGACTCGTCCACATCGGTTTTTTGCATCATATCGTTTACGGAGAAGCCCATAATTTCGCGCAGCTCTTTGATTCGAGTTGCGATTTCCGATAACTGACTTAAAGTGTTGTTTGTATTCATAACGAACACCCTCCTTAAAAATTTTAAAAAAACAAAACCCGCCCCAAAGAAAAATCTTTGAGGCGGGTGAAAACACTCGCGGTACCACTCAAATTGCGCCGAAACGCCACTTTACGAAGTCCAACAACTTCTGCACACTAACGCTGTGCTCCTCGTGAAGCCCTACTGCTTTCAGGCTCCAGGCTCGGAAGTGATAGGGTTTTCTCTCTGCGCTACGGCTCGCACCAACCGCCGTTTCTCTTGGCCGCTATCCGAGAAGCCCGTCTTCGTCATTGCCTTTTTCAATTTGGTAAGATTGTATCACACTTAAACGGGTTTGTCAAGTGTTTTTTTGATATTTTTTGACCAAAAAAGGCAAGAAGGCCAAGGGAACAAATTATCGTTGTGAAAAAGAGAAAAAGTGACGGCCGTGCCAAACACTTTTTTAATTCTAAAAGGAAAGCATCAGCCCTGTTTCCGAAAAGAAACGCCATCACTATCGAAAGCATAACCTCTAAAACATCTGTTCTGTCGAAATGCGTTTAAACTCCCCGTAACCTTGACAAAAGTTTCATTGACAAATGGCGGGGAGAGCGCGAAAAAATAAAACATCTTTTTTCCTTGATTTGCTTGACAAAACGCACGCAGATGGTATAATGAGGGTGTAAGAAAACCCCAAAAATTCAGGACATTCCTGGTAAAAAAGGAGTATGGTATGAGAACCGAGCAGAATTACGATTTTCAGCGTGAGCTTTTGACGGTGCATGAGCCTCACTTGCAAGACGAAAGCCGCACAAAGAGGGCAGACGAGCTTTGGCTCTCTGACGGTGCGCGCATTCGCATTGATGCAAATGCCTCTGAGGTAATAGCTGTTGCCGCCGCCGATTTTTGTGATTATCTCTCCGTTTCGATGGGTGTCAAGGCATCCGTTGTGACCGAGGGTGAGGGCGACGTGACCGTTCGTCTCGCCGCCGACGTGGGCGTGGATCTCGGCGAGTTTGCCGCTTACAAGGGCTTCCGTATCGAGACCGACAAGGACGGCATCGTCATCACCGCGCACGATGACAGAGGTGCGGGACAGGCACTCTTCTATATTGAAGACCTTATGACCTTTGAGGGCGCGCCCTGTCTTGCCTACGGCAAGATCGAAAAGCGTGCCATGTACACTCCGCAGATGGTACATTCAGCGTACGATATTGACGAATTTCCCGATGAGTACATCGCGCGCATTGCTCACGAGGGACGAGATGCACTTCTCATCTTTACCAAGGGCGTTGGCATCTCCGCGCGCGGTGAGGAGGACTTTAACGATCTCATCCGCCGCGCCGCACGTTACGGTGTTGATGTGTATGCATACAGCAAGATCAAGAGTGAAAAGCACCCCGACGATCCCGATGCGGAAGAATACTACGACAGCACCTACGGTGAGCTGTTCCGCCGCTTCCCTGGACTTCGCGGCGTGACGCTGGTTGGCGAGTCCATTGGATTTCCCTCCAAGGACACTCGTTCCGGTCCGTGGCACAACCCCGACGGTATCCCTTCCGGAAAGACGCATCCCGGATTTTTCCCCTGCTACGATTATCCCGAATGGATGAATATGCTCAAAAACGCCATCCGCCGTGTTAAGCCGGACGCTGACATTGTTCTTTGGACATATAACTTTGGCTGGTGCTCGAAAGAAGAGCGTGTCAAGCTTATTGAGTCACTCCCCACCGACATCTCCCTCAACGTCACCTTTGAGATGTACGAGTTTAAGCCGTGCGGTAATTCGCTCATCAAGTGCTGTGACTATACCCTTGCCTTTGAGGGCCCCGGTTCTTATTTTGCGAGCGAGGCAGAGGTGGCAAAGCGCCGTGGCATCCGCCTCTATTCTATGACCAACACGGGCGGCAGAACCTGGGACTTTGGCGTTGCTACCTATGAGCCGATGCCTTATCAGTGGATGCGCCGTTACGCCGCCATGAGCCGTGCACAGAAGGATTGGGGACTTTCCGGTATTATGGAAAGCCACCACTTCGGCTTCTATCCCTCCATCATTACCAAGCTTTCCAAGCACGCCTTTATGCTCCCCGAGGAGAATTATGAGGAGCTTCTTGATAAGATCTTAAAGGCTGAATACGGAAAAGAGAACCTTGAAAGCGCCAAGGCAGCGCTTGCCGATTTCAGCGAGGCTATCCGCTACTATACCCCCACCGAGTCGGATCAGTACGGTGCGCTCCGTGTCGGTCCTGCACATCCCTTCAATCTGGCGCAGACCATCAAGATCCCCTCTGATCCCAACTCGATGTTTGCTGACCGCATCTGGAAGCCCAAGTACCTGACCACCATTGTCGGACACTGGCTCACATCCGTCTCTCCTCAGGCGATCCGTGTTCGTGAGGAGGCAAAGTCGATGCAGACCATGCTTTCCCTGATGGAGTCGGGTATTGCCAAGCTGGCCGCCGCTCCTGTGCAAAATGCAAAGCTCGTCCGCCTTGCAGGGCTTGGACAGTTTATCGCCAACTCCGTCAAGACGGGTATCGCCGCAAAATATTTCCACCTGCTCGATGCAGAGTTGAAGGTTGCTACTGATATTGACAGACAGAAAGCTATCTGCGACGAGATGGAGGCCATCCTTCTTGCAGAGCGTCAAAATGCTCTCGATACCATTCCGCTCGTTGAAGCGGACTCTTCGCTCGGCTACGAGCCCTCCATGCACTATATGTGCGACAAGGAACACCTTGAATGGAAAATTCGCCATACCGACTACGTTCTCGGCATCGAGATTCCCGAGCTTCGCGCTTCCATCAAGACCCATGAGGAATTTTTGAAAAAGCAATAAAAGAAAAACAGAAAAAACCACCCGACGGGTGGTTTTTTCTATATTAATCGGGAATTTCGGTGTATTTTACACGCTCGATCCATTTTCGTAGGAAGTATTCACTCGATAGCCCAACGCCCATCTCAGCGTTGCATTCGAAGATCATGCCATCAAGGCGACCTTCCTTCATCAGCTTAAGTCCGTACTCGCACTGGAATTCCATCTGCTCATTGGAAAGCGGCTCTCCTGCTTCAAAGTCGTACATATAAATGCCAAGCAGCTTTTTCTTATCCGGAAAGCTTTTTTCGATCTTTTCAAAACGCTCGGGAAGCTCGGGCAGCTCCTTCGAGTTCCAGGTCCAAAGGGTGAGTCCATCGATGTATTGCATAAGGCGCGGCTCAACCATTTCAAATTCCAGCGTGTACCATACCACGTAAAGCTCCATAGGGCGACACGCCTTGTCAAGCCCCGCGCGAACCTCCTTGAGAAGCGCCTCGGCGCGCTCGGTCATATCGGGCAGACCGCGGAACTTGAGCAGAAAGTCATCCATAAATGCACCGGCAATATTGGGGTATTTCTCCGCAAGATCGCAAACAAATGCCTCCTCATTTCCAACGCGGAAGCCGTGAGAGCCGGTGACGCCCCACAAGACTTTATCCATGCGGCAAAAGCTCTCGGCATAGCCGTAGGCATCGTTTGAGAAGGGGACGGGAATGCCGTCACAGTTGATCATCAGCATATTGGGAATATCCAACATAAACGCGCCCTCTGCGGGCGTGATGCGCGAGGTGGTGCATCTGCGGTTGTTGAAGCTTCTTCCCAGCCAAGGGTCGTCCTGATGCGCTCGAACACCAAACATCCAAAATTTGTCTTTTGCAATCGCCATAGGTTGATATCCTCCTTGTTTTAGCGGTTCACATCGCCGTCCGCGCGAAGCACCGCACTGTTGAGAATATGGGCATCGTCTGAGCAAAGGAAGCTTGCCAAAAGGCCATCATAAAAGTAAAACCTCATCCTGTTCGGATGAGGTTTTACTTGGTGGAGCATAGGGGATTCGAACCCCTGACCCCAACACTGCCAGTGTTGTGCGCTCCCAACTGCGCTAATGCCCCGTTTCATTGGTTTTACAATGGAACAGGCGTATTATAGCAAAGATGGCGCCAATTGTCAAGAGGTTTTAAGAAAAAACATTGCCGTTGACGAAAAAAGTTTTCCACCGAAGGAAACAAAATAAAAAAGAAAAAACTTTTCTCATCTTTTTTTCAAAAACCTTTTGACTTTTTGATTTTTGTTTGATATAATACGCCTGTTCCAATTCAATGGCCCGTTGGTCAAGCGGTTAAGACGTTAGCCTCTCACGCTGAAAACATGGGTTCGATTCCCGTACGGGTCACCAGAACGAAGCACACCGAAAGGTGTGCTTTTTTCGTTCTGGTGGCCCGTACGCCTTCGAGCCCACCGCGCACACAACTTTATGCCGCCCCTTGCGCTCTCTTCAAATTTCTTCCGTTCTCCCCTTCTGCGCCTTTCTTTCCGCGCGGTTGGGTTCGAGCGTTCGCTATAAGCCGAAGGGAGCTTGCTCACAAAAGGCGCGGCGAACGCCGCCGATGCCGCCAAGGGCGGCAGGCGGATTCCCGTATAAAAAAAGCACTCTTTTCAGAGTGCTTTTTTCGTTCCGCTGACCCGTTGGATGTTCTTTCCCGGGAACAAAGAAATAGTCGTAATTGTAATTTATATTCTCTCCACAGCGGGTTTAATTTTTGTATTTAAAGTAGGTAAACAGTGTGCAAATAAAGTACAGCACCGCGCCGCCTATCATTATACCGCCCGGTCCACTTCCCCAGTTGAGGCTGATGACAAGGGTAACGATACCGAATATGATCAAGCCCCCAAGCCACATAAACGACGGCAGCGCGGTATTGGAATCACACGCATCGCACATCGCCATATATACCGACCATAGACCCCCAAGCAAAACAACGGCGATAATAACGGTAAGGACGTATCTCCAGGCACTTGAACTATTTTCTGTCTTCTGATTGGCAAGGACAGAAAAATAAACTACCGATTCCTCCGTCAAAACGTCGTTTATTTCAACGGTAAAGTAGGTCTTATCCTCAAATTTAATGTCATCGGGCACCTCAAGAAAAAAATTCTTTTTCTTCATTAAGCTGCTATAATCCACATAATACTCTAAACGAACTCTTATTATCCCGTAATCCTCTATGGGATGCTCATCGGAGTTATAATAAAAGCGAAAAACCGTAGAGTCCTTTTTCACCTCTATCTCGTCGGTTACATAGCCGCCTAAGTTTACCGCCTTGTCAGGATCAAAACCGCAGGAGGTGGCACACGCAGAGACAAGGAGGATTAGCAATAACGAAATCAAAATTTTAGATAATACGCGGATTTTCGAAGCCTTCACATCAACACTCTCCGTAAAGTTATTTTTCAATTTGCCCGTCGCTGTTATCTTTTGCAGCACCCGTTCACAACAGGTGTTTAAATTATTATACAACAATGTAATAAAAAATGCAAGTATTTATCGGTGTTACCTTTGGCAACAGCTTTTATTAATGAGGTTACTTGTGCTTATGCTTCAGATAATTCCGTCGCACGACGAATGATTGAATATTTGATATACAATACCAATCATAATTCAAAATGGGTGAAAATGACAAAGTTCGATTTAGCTTTATATTGGCTCACCAGAAAACGAAAACCACCTCGCATGAGGTGGTTTTTTCGTTATGGCCGTCCTTACGGAGCGCAATCGAAGCCAGCTTTTAGCGCGGCGCGCGATAGCGCAAGCGAGATGGCGCAAGCGCGATGGCGCAAGCATACACTTGGGTGCCAAGAGGCGAAATTTGTTTGTTTTTATATTCACATTCTTGTTCACAGAGATTGAAAAATTGATAAATATGTGTTATAATATTCTGCGCGATAAATAAGAGCTGGGAGGTAATGAATTGAATCCCTCGATATACGTACCGATAATTGTTCTTTGGATTATCATATTTATTATGCTCCGCAATCGACGGAGAGCCGTCATTATGAGAAGAATAATTGAAAAAAGAAAATCAGGAGGAAACATAGAAATGAAAGAGCTTGCAACGAAATTCATTGATAAAGAATGTATTATTTATTCTTTTGACGGAAGCCATCAGTATGAGGGCGTAATAAAAGAAGTTACAGATGGAGCAATCCTGATAGAAAAGGACGGCAAGATTGAGGTGTTAAACCTCGACTTCGTTATCCGTATCAGAGAGTATCCGAGAAACAAAAACGGAAAGAAAAAGTCCGTTATATTGGATTAACAGATTCCAATTTCACGGTCAATTTTGACTCTACCAACGGTTTATTTCTCCTCACTAAACCAATGGTGGCTGTACTTTATACAAAATAACCGTTATACTGTATGCGAAGGGAGGGATTCTGTGAATCAATTAGCGATAGGAAAATTTATTGCCGCGTGCAGAAAAGAGAAAAAATTAACGCAAATGCAGTTGGCAGAAAAGCTCGGTATCACCGACAAGGCAATATCCAAATGGGAACGCGGCATCGCAATGCCGGATTCCTCGATTATGCTTGAACTCTGTGATATTCTCGGCATCAGTGTAAACGAATTATTAAGTGGGGAGAAAAACGGTATGGAAAACAACAATCGAAAAAACGAACAGCTTTTACTTGAAATGGCAAAAGAATTAGAGGAGAAGAACAAAACGATTTGGTCTTCTATGTGGGCAATTATGATAGTAAGTATTACAGTACTGATTGCAGGTATCTTTGTTGCCGCATTCTTGATACCCGAAGGGGTTTGGCAGCTTGTCACCATTCTCGGTTGTTGCGTTGTATTTTTAATACCGTGCCTCTATGCGTTAAAGCTTGAAGTCAGTGTAGGTGCTTACAAGTGCCAAAACTGTGGGCACGAAATTGTACCCACCTATAAGCAGGCACTTAATGCGATGCACAGAGGAACGACTCGGTACTTGGCGTGTCCGAAATGCAACAAACGCACTTGGTGTAAAAAAGTATTAAAGTGATAAAAAAATATAGAAATAGAAAGCAAAAAGTTAAAAGGAGCTAACTATGATTTACCGTTCCCACAGAGGCGGCGTGTTTTACACGCCCGAAAACACTATGCCCGCATTTGAAAGAGCCTTAAAGAGCGGCTTTGCCTTCGTTGAGACCGACCCGTGCTTAACCAAGGACGGAGTTATCGTGCTTTCTCACGATAAAACTGTTAACCGTGCCTGCCGCCACGCTGACGGCTCACGGATTGAGGAACAGGTGTTTATTGCCGATTTAACCTACGAGGAGCTTTTGGCCTTTGACGCGGGAATTGCCAAGGGCGAGGCGTTCCGCGGAACGAAAATCCCAAAGCTTGAAGAGCTGCTTGCCGCCGCAGAGGGAACGGGCGTTGCCATTACTATTGACAAATTTGTCAAGCTGCACGACGGTGAGGAGCTTGACGCGCTTTTTGCGCTGGTGGCAAAATACAACACGCCCGTAGCCTACCTTTGCGAAACCTTAGAGCAGATTGAGAAGGTGCAAAGGCGCAATCCCGACGCGCACATTGATTGGGATGGGCTTTCCGACGAGGACACGCTCAAGGCAGTTCTTTCCCGTGTCAAGTACGAAAACCTCTTTGTCTGGCTCTATCTCGACAAGCCCAATTTTGCTTGGTTGAAGGAGTCCCTTCGCAAGACGTCGACAGAAAACTGCGAAAGGGTCAAGCGATATGCACGGCTTGGCATTGCCAACGTCAACAATGCCGAGGACGTAAAGGAAGCGCTTGACTTCGAGCCTTATATCGTTGAGGTATAAAACCGAAAGCCCCCAAAAAAGAGACTGCTTCGCTGATAGCGAAGCAGTCTCTTTTTATTTTTTCGGTTAGCGGACGCCCTCTGGGATTTCGACCTCGGTTGTGCCGTACTTTTCAAACGCGAAGAAATGCGACACATCGCCCATATCCTCACGTCCCTCAATTTTGGTTATCACACCGTTTTCAAAGTACACGTTAAACTGATAAAAGCCGCTTTCCCCTTCGCCCTTCACATACAGGTACGATTTCGTTTGCTCATCGTAGGTAAAGCTTTCGTAGCTTGGCAGGCGGAAGCTTCGCATAAGAAAACTGACAGAAGCGGAAACACCGTTCATAGGGGAGCTGAGCACCCCATCGCGAACGCTATGCCACGTTTCACCTTTCTTTACCACCAGGCTCGTATAGCCATCGTTTTCGGTAAAAATCGCATCGCTTGTGATTTGCATCAGGAGAGTTTCCTGTCTGTCACGCTCGGTCACGTAGCCATTGACGGTGACGTTGCTTTGTGCAAACGCCGCGTTCCATTCCGCCTCGCTTACGGTTGTTTTCAAAGCGCCCGCTCCCGTTCCCGTGCAGGACACAACGCCAAGAAGAACGGAGCAGAAAAGGAGAGAGGCAAGCAAAAGAGAGAAAAGCTTTCTCATTATTTTTATCCTTTCAAAATTGTTTTGAGGAACTTTCAAGCAGACGGCCCTTTTCAAGCGCGAAGGTGAAGGCAAAGACAGGCAGCCGCTCCTTCGCCATCCAAGGAAACAGGTATTCCCTCTTCCTTGATTTGCTCAGCGAAATACACCTCGCCGTTTTCATTTCCGTAGGTGGCGCCATCTGCCAGAACAGGAAGGAGGGTGACTGTTTTTTGATGCTTACAGCGACCGAAGACGAGAATTTTGACGGTATTAAAAGCCTCGTCACTGAATTGCAGGGCGAGAACGCGCTCATCGTCCGCCAAAATACGACATTCAGAGGCGCGCCAGAAATCCCTTTCCTTGTGGAAGGTGGCAACGGCATCCGCGAGCTTCCCGAAGGCTCTCTCGGGAATAGCGCTCAAATCACAGCTGAAGCCGATGGGGCCGCCGAGCATTGCGGCAAGAAGGAATTCCTCTCGGATGCTTTCAGCGACACTCCAGGTGGCGTTTCCGCAGGAATAGAGAAGCGGCGCCTCCTCGCCTGCGAAATTCTCGCGAAAATGCGCCACACCCTCTACGGTAATCCAATGCTCAAGGGCGCGCGAGGGCATACGGACGACGGTATTTTTGAAGATGTCAAGCTGGGTCCTGAGGCTATGGTTATCGCTCAACCAGAAGGAATCGAAATCGCCAACGTTGGTCATAGCCATACGCAAGCCGCCGCCCGCACAGCATTCGATATGCACCTCGGGGTGCGCCTCTCGCAGACGACGGATAAAGGCGCGATAGCCCTTGAAATAGGAAACAAAGGCGTCACCGTTCGGGCATACGTCGGGCACGAGGTTGTAATCAAATTTGATAAATTCAATGCCGTAGCGCGTGATGCGCTCGGAAAGGAGCGAGAGGATATGCTCGACCGCCGCGGGCGAGGAAAAGTCGATAAAGGCACGGCCCTTTTCGATGAAATAATGCTCCTTGTTTTCTTGGTAAACGGTGGAAAGGGGGGACGCCCCCTCAATCTCGAACCAAAGGCCAGGCTTCAAGCCACATTCACGCACACGGGCGAAGAGCTCGGTCATACGGCCGCAAAGGGCTCTCTCCGTTTCCTCCAACCAAGAGCCGAAGCCGGAGTGGGTATTCCAGCCTCTGCCAAACCAGCCCGCGTCCAAGACGAAATAGTCAGCACCAAGTGCCTTGGCCTTATCAAGCTGTATCAGAAGGTCGTCAAAATTCAGCTTGCCGAAGCGATACATCCAGGTATTATAGATAACGGGCATTTCCTTTTGCGGATAGAGCGCGTTACAGTAGCGGTGGAGCTTATAGGCATCCATATCCAGCTTGCTTTTGAAGGTATAGAAGAGAACGGGGGCAAGGGCAAAGGCCTCACCGGGAGCAACAACGTAACGGAAGCCGCGCTCTGCGATGCCAAGCTCGACAACAACCTCTGCTGCGTGACTGTCAACAACGAAGTGGCGCGCGGCCTTTACCTGCCATAGCGAGTCGGCCAAGGTGTGATAGGCGATTCCCTTGCCCATCTGTTTATTAAAAAGGGCGAGAAAAGGGGCAGCGCCGCAGTTGAAGCGAAGATCGTCATTGACCGCGCCAACGGCCGTATGCAAGGGCTGCCAGGCGCCAACGCTCTCCTCTGTCCATTCCGTTCTTTGCGTATAAACCTCGTAATCGGCGCCCGCATAGGTGAATTTAGAGAGGGCGGCATAGAGGGTTAAAGGACGGCTGCTTGTATTGATAAAGGTATCCTCGCGGCGAAGGACGCCCGAGGAATGCGGCAGAATAACCGTTTTTATTTCGTACTCGTCCGAGACAAAGGAAAAGGCGTTTTCTTCTCCCTGTACCGTACCGATGGGCGAAGTAAAGTCTCCCATAATACCGTAAAGCTGGCTTGCATTTTCACGTAAAAGCATAAAAAACCTTTGCTCCTTTTATCGTATTAACACGGTTATTTTAACATACTTCTCTTCGCTTCGCAATATATTTTTCTGCCAAAAAAAATATTTTTTCTGCTACCGTGGCCTTTTTTGCGGCTTCTACCCCTTTTCAAGCAGAAAAGCCATTGACTTTTTCAAGAAAAGAGACTATAATAACGGTGTATGCTTATAAAATTTTATACACGCTATTTTAAAGAATTTGCAGGAGGCAGATATGAACCGTACGTACATTAAGGACGTGAAGCCCGGCAAGGTAAAAATTCAGGGCTTTATTGAAAATCTTCGCAACAAGAAATCTATGGCCTTTTTGGTCATTCGTGATTTGACGGGTAAAATTCAGGTAACCGTGGAGAAGGCTTCCCTTCCCGAAATCGCCGAGACGGTAGACAAGCTTACGCTTGACTCCGTTGTTACGGTTGAGGGCGAGGCCGTTGCCAGCGAATACGTGAAGCTTGGCGGCATTGAAATTCTCCCGACCTCCATTCAGATTGAGTCCATCGCGGCGGCTCTTCCCATTCAGGAGGGCGCAGCTATTGACTCTCGCTTGGATTTCCGCTGGATTGACCTGCGCTCCGAAAAGAACGCTTTGATGCTCAAGGCGCAGACCTGCATGGTTGCCCGTATGCGTCAGTTTTTGCTTGACCACGATTTTCTGGAAATTCACACCCCGAAGATCATCGGCGCCGCCTCCGAATCGGGCTCCGAGGTTTTCAAGCTGAACTATTTTGACAGAGATGCATATCTTGCACAAAGCCCCCAGTTCTACAAGCAGATGGCAATGGCATCGGGCCTTGAAAGAATTTTTGAGGTTGGCCCTGTGTTCCGCGCAGAAAAGTCCTACACCAGCAAGCACACCACCGAGTTTACGGGCTTTGACCTTGAAATGAGCTACATTGAGTCCTTTGAGGACGTAATGGCATTCGAGGAGGAGCTTCTGACCGATATGCTGGCAGGCGTAAAGGAAAAGTACGGCGAGGAAATCGAGCGTCTCTTTGGCCTTGAGGTCATCGTTCCCAAGAAGCCCTTTCCCCGTATGTCCTTGGCCGAAATTTACCGCGAGCTTGAAGCGCGCTACGGCTATACCTGCCCGCTTTCCGAGCAGGGCGATTTGACCACCGAGGCAGAAAAGCTGACCTATCGGCTTTCCAAGGATATGTTTGACCACGAGTTCCTCTTTGTCACCGATTTTGCCGCCGAAAAGCGCGCCTTCTACCATATGCGTAAGGACGGCAAGCCCCAAGGCTACGACCTTATCTGGCGCGGCGTTGAAATCACCACGGGCGCACAGAGAGAGCATCGCTATGACGTTTTGCTTGCCCAGGCTGCTGAAAAGGGTCTCGGTAAGGACATCGAATTCTACACCGAGTTCTTCCGCTACGGCTGTCCTCCTCACGGCGGCTTCGGTCTTGGCGTTGACAGAATGACTATGCTTCTTCTGGGTCTTTCCATTAAGGAATCCATGTTCATTTTCCGCGGTCCTGACAGACTGAATCCCTAAAAGCCTTTTTCGACAAATATTGATAAGGAGGCTCCGACAAGGAGCGAATGACTGAAATGGAAGAAAAGCTTACAAAAAAATACGGTTTATTCACCGCCATCTGTATGGTGGTTGGAACGGTTATCGGCTCGGGCGTCTTTTTCAAGGCGCAGGTGGTTTTGACGAAAACCGAGGGCAACGTTGCTCTTGGCATTCTCGCTTGGATCATCGGCGGTCTTGTGATGCTCTCCTGCATTCTCGCTTTCTCCGTCATGGCACAGAAGTACCAGAAGGTAAACGGCGTTGTGGACTACGCTGAGGCTACCGTCGGCCCCAAGTACGCCTACTTTTTGGGCTGGTTCTTGGCCACCACCTATTACCCCACGCTGACCTCCGTGCTTGCCTGGCTTTCGGCGCGCTACACGCTGGTGTTCGTCACCTCCGTAGCACCGAACTTCCCCCTTTTGATTCCTGCCTCCGCAGGCGGCTGCGTGGTTGGCCCCGAATGTATGGCACTGATGATGTTCTATCTGTGCTGCTCCTACGGCTTAAACGCCCTTTCTCCCAAGCTGGCAGGCTATTTCCAGACCTCTACCACGGTTATCAAGCTCATTCCCATTGGCTTGATGGCTATCGTTGGCGTTATCGTGGGTCTTGTGAACGGCACCCTGGCAAACAACTTTAACGCCGCTCCCATCGTTTCTGACGCCGCAAGCGGTGGTCTTTTGACTGCTCCCCTGTTTGCTGCCGTTTGTGCCACCTCCTTTGCTTATGAGGGCTGGATAGTTTCCACCTCCATCAACGCAGAGCTGAAGGATTCCAAGAAGAATCTGCCCCGCGCTCTTATCATTGGCGGCTTGATTATCATCGCCGTTTACATTTCCTACTATCTGGGTGTTTCGGGCGGTGCTTCCGTTGACGTTCTTATCAAGGACGGCGCCACTGTGGCCTTCACCAACGTGTTCGGTAACGTGCTTGGCAACATCCTCAATCTCTTTATCGCCATTTCCTGCCTCGGCACGATGAACGGTCTGATGGTTGGATGCACCCGCGGTATGTACGCGCTTTCCGCGCGCGGCGAGGGTTTTGCGCCCGCACTTTTCTCCCGCGTGGACGAAAAAACCAATATGCCCAACAACTCCTCCGTTCTCGGACTTTTGTTCTGCGGCACTTGGGGGCTCTACTTCTACCTTTCCAATCTGGCAGGAACCTGGTCCGGCCCCTTCGTATTCGATTCCTCCGAGATTCCGATTATCACCCTGTATGCGCTCTACATTCCGATTTTCATTCTCTGGATGATTAAGAGCAAGGACGAGTCGCCGCTTCGCCGCTTTGTTCTGCCCGTGTTGGCTATCTGCGGCTCTCTCTTTATGATTTTGGCCTCCATTATCGGTCACGGTATGGCAAACGTCTGGTATCTCATCGTCTTTGCCTTTATTATGGCAATCGGTGCCATTCCCGTGCTTCGTCAAAAGCTTGCCTCCAAAAAGCAAAGCGACGCCGAGAAGGCCGAATAACAACGCAAAAGCAACATAAAAAACGCAACGGCTTTGGCCGTTGCGTTTTTCTTTATTCGTTTTCGTTGGTTTTGCGAGGTTAAAAATCAAAGAGAGGTCAAGACGGGCGCAGAGGTACAAAGGAAGGCGCCGTCTATGCTCTTGGCGGCGGTTTCCGCCTTTTCCTTGTCGGTAAAGATGCCGAACACCGCCGTTCCGCTTCCCGACATTACGCTACCGACCGCACCGCCGGCAATCAGCTTTGTGCGAAGCTCCGAGGCCTCCATACAGGTGGGAAGCACGGTGCTTTCAAAGACATTATAAAGGGAGGAAAGAGGCTCCTCGGTAAAGAACGAAAAGAGGGCGTTATGCCATTCCCAGTTATCGTCCTTAAAATCGTTAAAGGCCTCGTCAAGCGCCCGATATGCCAACGGGGTGGCAACGCTTTTTTTCTTGGGCTTGGCTATGACGAAGAAAAGCCCTGCCGTATCAAGCGCAAACTCCTGCATCTTTTCGCCCCGCCCCGTGCAAAGACGGGTGCCGCCCAGAATACAGAAGGGCACGTCAGCGCCAAGCTCGGCGCCGAGCGCACAAAGCTCCTCTGCCGAAAGCGGCTTCCCTGCCGCGAGATTCATCGCGCGCAAGACGGCCGCAGCATCGCTGCTTCCGCCGCCAAGGCCGGCACCGGCCGGGATACGCTTCTTTAAGGTTATCATTACGGCGGCGGTAAAATCGGTTTTTTCCATAAAACGCTCAGCCGCCAGATACGCAAGGTTTTGCATCGGGTCACCCAAATTCTCACCACCCTCTACCTGCAAGGTCACGCAAGCATAATCGGCAGGAGAAAAGGAAAGAATCACCTCATCACAAAGGTCAACGGCGTGCATCACAGAGCGAATATCGTGATACCCATCCTTTCTTTTACCCAGAACATCTAAAAACAAATTGATTTTGGCATACGCCTTTTCTTCTATAACCATGGTCCGACCTTTCGTAACCGTTTTTTTCTATTGTACCCTACTTCAAAAAAAATTACAAGATTTTTTTCCTTTTTTTGTAAATTTTCTTTTTTCCTATTGCATTCGACTTTTCTTTGGTGTAAAATAATAATGATACGAAAAATTTGACTTGCAACGCAAGCGGAAAGGGGTGGCTATGAAATTTTTTCGTCCTTCCAAGCGATATACGACCTTAGCAATTTACGCCTGCGCCGTTTTGGCGATTGCGATGCTCGTTGTGGCCGCCGCTATGAACCTTTCCACCGTTGTCTCTTGGATTGGCTCTCTCTGGCGCATTGTGACGCCCGTTTTCTTCGGCTTCGTCTTTGCCTACATTTTAAACCCTCTCGTCCGTGTTTTCGAGAAGCTTTTTCGCAAGATTCATTCCTTTGCCTTTAAGCGTCTTTTGTCGATTTTTCTGACCTACATCGTGGTTAGCGCGGTGATTCTCGTTTTCGTTTTCGTGATTATCCCCTTGCTGATGGGAGACACGCAAGCGTTGAGCGAGCGCCTGCGTGTTTTCATTGCAGATGGACTTAGCCGTCTGACCACCTTCATCAAGGGTCTCGGCTTTGAAATCACCTCTGAAACCATCCAAACCATTCTCGACCAGTACTGGAACAGAATCGTTGTATATCTGACCTCCCTCGGCGCGAGCATTGTGACCTTCTCGTATCAGCTTATCGTTGCCGCCGCCCTCTCCGGTGCCTTTATCTACCACAAGGAGCATATTCGCGCCTGTATCAGACAGGGCATGGCTGCCGTTTTTCCTGCCAAGGCTTGCGTCTATACCGAGCGAATTGCCTTCTACGCCAACGCCGCTTTTGGCAACTATCTGGTTGGAAAAATCTTTGAATCTATCATTGTCGGCGCGCTCAACACCCTTTTCTACTATATTTTCGGTGTTCCCTACCCCATTCTTATTTCTCTCATTATGACGATAACCGACCTGATTCCCGTTATCGGCCCTTGGATTGGCGGTATTCCCTGCGCCCTTCTGATTTGCACGAGCGATCCTTGGCGCGTTATCGTGTTCGTTATCGTTTCTCTTGCCATTCAGCAGCTGGATGCCAACATTATCGGCCCCAAGGTCATTGGAGACGCGGTTGGCTTAAACGGTATGTGGATTTTGATTTCCATTGCCGTTGGCGGCGGCCTTTTCGGCATTCCCGGAATGCTGTTGTCGGCGCCCGTATTCAGCACCTTCTATATGATTATCCGCGATTTTACCGACCACCGTTTGCGCGCCAAGGGTCACCCGACGGACACCGCCGTTTACAAGGACTTGTTTGCCTCGCGCGCGCCGCACAAGAGCCACAGAGTTCGCTTTCCCTTCCTGCATCACAAGAAAAAGCCCGAAGCTACCCATGAGGAAGAGGGAGAGGACGGCCGTTGAACACCTTGCATTTTCACACCAATATCCGTAAAGAAAGGAGTGCCGCATGAAAAAACTGAATGAAAGGCTTTTTACCATTGCCGTTTACGTTTTGATAGTGATTTTGTTCACCGTTTTGTTCGGCATGATCTTCTTTAATCTCGGAACGATTTTCGGCTTCATAAAGGACGTAACGGTAAAGCTCAGCTCTGTTTTTTACGCCGTTATTATCGCCTTAATTCTCTTGCCCGTGGTGCGAAAGCTGGAGCACTTTTTCAGCAAGATTTTTGACAAAAAGAAGCCGCACCCCCGCCTTTGCGCCGCCTTTGCCATTATCGTTTCTTATCTTTTTGCGCTCGTTCTTTTAGGCGTGTGCTTCGGCTCTATCATCCCTGCCTTGATTCAGGACATCAACTATCTGCGTGTGGCATCAACGCCCCTTCTCCATTCCCTTCGGGAATTTTTGGAGAGCGGCAGTCAAAACGGCGGCATTTTGGGCTCCGTTCTGACGGCGCTCAGCGATTATATCAACGAAAATCTTTTGTCCATTCTGCAAAACTCCTCCGTCCTGCTTTCGCAGGCGGTAGACATTCTTTCGCGCGCGGCCTCTGAGGTTGCCAACCTGTTCCTCGGCGTGATGGCTTCTATTTACATTTTGGCCTGCCGCAGCATTATTTCGGGCATTTCCGCCAAGCTCGTTGTTGCCATCTTCTCGGAAAAAGCCGCGATGCGTATCGTTATTTTCTTCAAGCGCTTGTATTCGGATTTCTGCTCCTTTGCGGGCGCAAGAATCCTCTCCTCCATTTGCTTTGCCACGGTGACCTTCCTTTTCTCCTGGCTTCTTGGCATTCCTATGCTTTCGGTTGTCACTCTGGTGCTTTTGCTATCCCACCTTATCCCTGTGGTCGGCTCTCTGGTAGGAGACGCCGTTACCGTGGTTCTGGTGTTGATTTTGCTTCCCCAGAAGGTATTTTTCTTCACGGCCGTTCTTCTGGGTCTTGAAATTCTCAACTCCTTCCTGCTTTTGCCCGGGCTTACCCCCAAGAAGCTGCGCCCCTCGTACGCTCTGGTGGCGGCGCTCGTGGTTGTTGCGGGCGGACTTTTCGGCGTTATCGGCGCTTTCCTGGCCGTTCCTGCTTACACCACGCTTCACGCCGAGCTGCACCCTCTCTTAACCCACCGTTTAGGCAAGAAGAATTTGCCCATTTCCACCGACGCCTATCGCGACTTCGACTTTGAAACGCTGGCACAGCGCGCCCAATCGGCCAAGTCGGAGGAGTTGCCCGACAAGGAGGACGGCGGTGACGAGGAGCGAGACGAGGCTTGACGCGTCTTCTCCCAAGCATTTCTTTAAAATCCCCTTAACGCATTCGTGCGATAAGGGGATTTTCTTTTGCGCGCTTTGCAAAAAGCAGGCCAAGCACAGCGCTGAAAAGCGCCCGAATTACCCATAAACAAACCTAAAAAAACGTTTTTTTATTTTGCAATAAGCCGCTTCGCCCCTTGACTTTTCTTCTTTAATATGTTAAAATAACTGTATTATTTTTATCGCGCGCGTGCGTCTTGCGGCACATAAGGCGCGCACAGGCAAGGACATTTACCGAAAGGAGTCTTTATGACTATCGTTGATTTACTGACCCAAAACGCCATTCAATACCCGAGTGAAACGGCGCTTGTGGAGCTGAACCCGCAGTTTGAGCCCGGAAGCCGCATCACCTGGAAGGAATATTCTTTGACGCAGCCGACGGTTGGCGAGCCCTTCCGCAGAGAAATCACTTGGCTTGATTTTGAGCAGCGCGCCAATCGCTTTGCCAATCTGCTTTTAACCCGAGGCTGCCGCCGCGGCGACAAGATTGCCATTCTCTTGATGAACTCGATTGAGTGGCTTCCCATTTATTTCGGTATTTTGAAGGCGGGCGCCATCGCCGTTCCGCTTAACTATCGCTATACCGCCGATGAAATTAAATTCTGCTTGACCAAGGCAGACTGCTCTATGCTGGTTTTCGGCCCTGAATTTATCGGGCGCTTGGAGGACATTTGCAGCGAGCTTCCCGCTGTCAAGCATATGTTTTACGTTGGCGAGGACTGCCCCTCCTTTGCAGACAGCTACGAGGATATGATTCCCTACTGCTCCTCCCGCGCACCGCACATTACTCTTTCGGAGGAGGATTACGCTGCCATTTACTTCTCCTCGGGCACCACGGGCTTTCCCAAGGCTATTTTGCACGCGCACCGCAGCCTGATTCACGCGGCACGCACCGAGCAGAACCATCACGCGCAAACGCACGAGGACGTTTTTCTTTGCATTCCGCCCCTGTATCACACGGGCGCCAAGATGCATTGGTTCGGCTCCTTGATGGTGGGCGGCAAGGCCGTTCTGCTCAAGGGCGCGCGCCCCGATTGGATTGTTCGCGCGGCCTCCGATGAGCACTCCTCCATCGTCTGGCTTTTGGTGCCGTGGGCACAGGATATTCTGGACGCCATTGACAGAGGCGAGATTCGCCTTTCCGACTACGAGCTTGACGCCTGGCGCTTGATGCACATCGGCGCGCAACCCGTTCCTCCCTCCTTGATTAACCGCTGGTTAAAGATTTTCCCCCACCACAAGTACGACACCAACTACGGTCTTTCCGAGTCCATCGGCCCCGGATGCGTTCATCTGGGTATGGACAACGTGCATAAGGTTGGCGCCATCGGTAAGGCAGGCTACGGCTGGACGGTTTGTATTGCAGACGAAAACGGCCACCCCACCAAGCGCGGCGAGGTTGGCGAGCTTTGCGTCAAGGGCCCCGGTGTAATGCTTTGCTACTACAAGGACGAGAAGGCGACCGACGAGGTTTTGAAGGGCGACTGGCTCTTTACGGGTGATATGGCAATGGAGGACGAGGACGGCTTTATCTACCTCGTTGACCGCAAAAAAGACGTTATCATCACGGGCGGAGAAAACCTCTATCCCGTACAGATTGAGGACTTTATCCGCGCACACGACGCCGTCAAGGACGTTGCCGTTATCGGTCTTCCCGACGCGCGCTTGGGCGAGATTGCCGCCGCGATTATTGAGGTGAAGCCCGACAAGACGCTGACCGAGGAGGAGGTTAACGCCTTCTGCTCGCGCCTTCCCCGCTACAAGCGTCCGCGCGCTGTGATTTTCGCGGATATTCCGCGCAATCCCACGGGAAAAATCGAAAAGCCCAGGCTTCGCGAAATGTATTGCGCGGGCGGTCTGGTTGCCACGCAAATCAAGAACTGATTTGCCGTTTTTCCCTCTGTTTCACATCTGACTGCAAGCAATTTTCTGCTTCTGCATCCCTCTTTGAAAGGAATTCTTACATATGAAAAAGCTTTTACTTGGAAACGCCGCCGTTGCGCGCGGCGCATACGAGGCGGGCGTCCGTTTCGTTTCCTCTTATCCCGGAACCCCCAGCACCGAAATCACCGAGGAAATGGCAAAATTTCCTGCTGAGGACGTTTTCGTTGAGTGGGCTCCCAACGAAAAGGTTGCCGCAGAGGCCGCTATCGGCGCCTCTATTGGCGGTGGCCGCGCAATGAGCTGCTGCAAGCACGTTGGCCTCAACGTGATGGCTGACCCCGTTTTTACCGACAGCTATATCGGCGTTGGCGGCGGTCTTTGCTTCTGCGTGGCAGATGACCCCGGTATGCACTCCTCCCAGAACGAGCAGGACTCCGCCCATTACGCGAGACCTGCCAAGATTCCGATGCTTGAGCCTGCGGATTCGGCAGAATGCAAGGAGTTCACCAAGCTGGCATTCTCTCTTTCCGAGGAATTCGATACCCCTGTCTTTATCCGTTTGTCCACCCGCATTTCCCACTCGCAGAGCATGGTTGAGCTTTGCGAGCGCGAGGAAGCGCCCTTGAAGGACTACGAAAAGAATATCCCCAAGCACGTGATGATGCCTGCTATGGCCATCAAGCGCCACGTGGTTGTGGAAGAAAGAACCGAGAAGCTGAAGGCCTTTGCCGAAGCCTCCCCTCTCAACACCGTTATCGACAACGGCAGTGAGATTGGCGTTATCACCGCAGGTATTTCTTATCAATACGCCGTAGAGGCCCTGGGTGAGCGCGTTAACTACTTGAAGCTCGGTATGGTTTATCCTCTGCCCGATGCACTTTTGAAGAGCTTTGCCGCCTCCTGCAAGAAGGTTTACGTGATTGAGGAGTTAGACCCCTTTATTGAGGAATATCTCCGTGCGCTTGGCGTTACGGTTATCGGCAAGGAAGCCTTTACCCTTCTGGGCGAGTACACCCCCTCTATGATTCGCGCCGCCGTTTTCGGCGAGGAAAAGTGCGCGCACGAGGTACCCGCAGAGGCACTTCCTGCCCGTCCTCCCGTTCTTTGCCCCGGCTGCCCGCACCGCGCGACCTTCTACGTTTTGAAGAAGCTCGGTCTGACGGTTTCCGGCGACATCGGCTGCTACACGCTTGGCGCCGTTGCTCCCTTGGCCTCGGTTGACACCACCATTTGTATGGGCGCCTCCATCAGCGCCGCGCACGGTATGGCAAAGGTCAGAGGCGCGGAATTTAACAAGAAGCTGGTTTCGGTTATCGGCGACTCGACCTTTATGCACTCGGGTATTACGGGTCTTTCGGACATCGTTTACAACAAGGGTGCGAACACCGTCATTATTCTCGACAACTCTATCACGGGTATGACCGGCCATCAGGACAACCCCACCACAGGCAAAACCATTCGCGGCGAGGCCACCAAGCAGGTTGATTTGATTCTGCTTTGCAAGGCACTCGGCATTGATAGCGTTTCCGTTGTTGACCCCTTTGACCTTGCCGCCTTTGAGAAGACGGTGAAGGAGGAGGTTGCCAAGGACGAGCCCTCCGTTATCATCGCACAGCGCCCCTGTGCGCTTCTGAAATCCGTGAAATACACGGGACATTGCGAAATCAACGACGATTGCCGCCGCTGCAAGCTCTGTATGAAGCTCGGCTGCCCTGCCATCAGCGTTGATGGGGACGGCAGAATGAAGATTGACACCTCGCTTTGCAACGGATGCGGTCTTTGCGTTTCCGTTTGCCCCTTCCACGCCATCGAAAAGAAAGAGGACTAAGAAAGGATTTCTGCTATGAACGTGATGATTGTTGGCGTTGGCGGTCAGGGAACCCTGCTTGCCAGCCGCATTTTAGGAAATACCGTTATCGACCTTGGCTATGACGTGAAGGTCTCCGAGGTTCACGGAATGAGCCAAAGAGGCGGAAGCGTTTGTACCTACGTAAAATTTGGCGAAAAGGTCTATTCTCCCATCATTGACGCGGGAGAGGCAGACATCATTTTGGCCTTTGAGACGCTGGAGGCTTACCGCGCCCTTCCCTTCTTGAAAAAGGGCGGCAAAATGATTGTAAACAACCAGAGAATCAACCCTATGCCCGTCATTACGGGCGCTGCGACCTATCCCGAAAACATCTTGGAGAAGCTTTCCGCCGTTGCTGACGTTACCTCGCTTGACGCATTGACGCTGGCCGAAGAGGCAGGAAGCGGAAAGGCCGTTAACGTGGTGCTTCTCGGCGTTCTCGCCAAGAACACCGACATTCCCAAGGAGGCTTGGCTTCGCGCCGTAGAGGCAACCGTTCCTCCGAAGTTTTTAGACGTTAATCGCCGCGCATTTACGCTCGGCTATGAGCTTGCATAAGGCGCGCCCGAAAGACACTCCTGTAAAAAGGTGATACATATGGAAAACGAAGCTATTAAAAACAACCGACACGAGAAGCTGCTTATTCTGCTTTACATAGCCTTCTCCTTCTTCTTTCTCGGTGCCTTTATCGCACTCTCTATCTTGGTTAAGCCCTTCGCTGATTTTTCTGCCGCGCATCCGTATCTGATGGGCTTTTTCAAGTTTGCCTTTTTGGCAACAGCGGGCGAGCTGATTTCCTGCCGTATGGCAAGCGGAAAATGGCAAGCGCCCCCCTATATCATCGCGCGCTATATCATTTGGGGCGTTATCGGTGTTTGGATAACCTATATGATGAAGATGTTTGGCGCCGGCGTTGAGGGAATGATGCTTGGCGGCTTACTCCCCACGGTTTCGATTCCCTGGCTGCAAGCCTTGCTTCGCGCCTTCTTTATCAGCGCAACGATGAATATCTGCTTTGGCCCCACCTTTATGGCCGTGCACAAATGCTCCGATACCTATCTTGCTCTTCGCGCCGATCGCAAGGGGCGCGTTACGCTTGCCGAGGTGATTAAGGCGGTTGATTTTCATCGCTTCGTTTCCTTTACCCTCTTTAAAACGATTCCTCTCTTTTGGATTCCCGCCCACACGATTACCTTCCTGCTTCCCGCACAATTCCAAGTGATGCTTGCGGCCTGCCTGTCGATAGCGCTGGGTATCATTTTGAATTTGCGTAGAAAGGATGCATAAAAATGAGCGAAAAAAACATTGATTTTCTTCCCAGAGAAGAATTAGAGGCCTTGCAATTAAAGCGCCTTCAAGAAACCGTTGCCCGCTCCTACGAGAAAGTGGAGTGCTTCCGTCGCCGTATGGACGAGAAGGGTCTCACGCCCGCCGACGTAAAATCCTTGAAGGATCTTGCCAAGCTTCCCTTTTCCTACAAGCAGGATTTGCGCGACTATTACCCCTACGGCTTGTTTGCCGAGCCCATGGAAAACGTGATTCGCGTTCACGCCTCCTCCGGCACCACGGGCAAGCGCATCGTGGTTGGTTACACCCAGAATGACCTTGATATGTGGGCAGACACCATTGTCCGTATGCTGACAGGCCTTGGCGTTACCAAGGAGGACCGCATTCAAGTCAGCTTTGGCTACGGTCTTTTCACGGGCGGCTTCGGTCTGCACTACGGCGCAGAAAAGCTTGGCGCTTTGGTTATCCCGATGTCCTCGGGCAACACCCCCTTGCAGATTCAGACGATGATTGACTTCGGCGCTACCGTTCTTTGCTGCACCCCCTCTTACGCCATGTATTTGGCCGAGGAGGTACAGAAGATGGGCGTGAAGGATCAGCTGAAGCTTCGCATCGGTATTTTTGGCGCAGAGCCCTGGTCTGAAAATATGCGCGCAAAAATCGAAGAGTCCTTGGGCATCAAGGCTTACGATATTTACGGTCTTTCCGAGGTGCTTGGCCCCGGTGTTTCGGGAGAATGCACCGCACAGAAGGGCATGCACATTCGCGAGGACAACTTTATTGCCGAGATTATTGACCCTGACACCGAGGAGGTTTTGCCTTGGGGCAGCACGGGTGAGCTTGTTTTCACCTCCATCACCAAGGAAGCCTTCCCTGTTATCCGCTATCGCACCCGAGACATATGCCGCCTGATTCCCGAGCCCTGCCCCTGCGGAAGAACGCACGTTCGTATGGACAAGCCCCAGGGCCGTACCGACGATATGATGATCATTCGCGGTGTTAACGTCTTCCCCTCCCAGATTGAAGAGGTGCTTTTGCGCGTTTGCGGTGACAAGATTACCCCCAACTATCAAATCGTGCTTGACCGCGTTAATCACAATGACACCTTCGACGTGAACGTGGAAATGAGCCCCTCCTTCTTCACGGACGATATCAAGTCTATTGAAAAGCTTGAGCGCACCATCGTGGAGAGCCTGCGCTCTGCGCTTGGCATCGGGGCAAAGGTGCATCTGGTTAATCCGCAATCCATCGTTCGCAGCGAGGGCAAGGCAAAGCGCGTTCTCGATTTGCGTAAGGGTAAAATTTAATTTGGCTTTTACGAAGGGAGATACAGTATGCTTATCAAACAGCTTTCGGTATTTTTGGAAAACAAAACGGGATGTCTGCACGCGGCACTCAACACGCTTGCCGCACATAACGTGAACATCAGTGCTCTCTCCTTGGCAGACACCACCGATTTCGGTATTTTGCGCCTCATCGTTGACGAGCCCGAAACGGCCAAGACCGTGTTGGCCGAGATGGGCGTTGTCGTTCTTCTGAGCGACGTTCTCGCCGTTGCGATGGACGACGTTCCCGGCGGCATGGCCGAGCTTCTGCACCAGATTGCCGCGGAGGGACTCAACATCGAATATATGTACGCCTGTGTTGGCCGCACCAGCGGAAAGGCGCTGACGGTGATGCGTCTTGATGACAACGAAAAGGGCGAGGCCTTGATTCAGCGCGGCAAGCACGGACAGGTCAATCCCGCCGATATTTATCGTATTTAATTGAGAAAAAGGGGATTTTCCCTTTCAGAAAAGGAACAGCATATGGAATTTTCAATTTCGAACAGAATGAAATCGATGCGCGGCTCTGCCATTCGTGAAATCTTTAAATATGCCGCAGACCCCTCGGTTATTTCTTTGGCAGGCGGAAATCCTGCCCCTGAGCTTTTCCCCAACGAAGCCTTGGCAAAGATTGCCGAGCGCTTCTTGCGCGAGGAGCCCGTTCTTTCCCTGCAATACGGCATTACGGAGGGCTATATGCCCCTGCGCCAGTACGTCAAGGAACGCTTGGCAAGGGTTGAGGGCATTCACCGCGAGGGTGACGAGACCATCATCGTTTCGGGCGCCCAGCAGGGCATTGAGCTTTTGGCTAAAACCCTGCTCAACGAGGGCGATGTTGTTATCGTGGAGGAGCCGAGCTTTATCGGCGCCACCAACGCCTTCCGCTCCTACGGTGCCAAGCTGGTTGGCGTTCCTGTGGAAGAGGACGGCATGAACGTTGACGCCTTGGAGAAGGTTTTGGCGACCTATCCCGAAGCGAAGCTGATTTACACCATTCCCACCTTCCAGAACCCCACGGGTACCACGATGTCTCTTGAAAAGCGCAAACAGGTTTACGCGCTTGCCAAGAAGCACGGTGTGCCGATTTTGGAGGACAATCCCTACGGCGACCTTTGCTTTGATGGGCGCCGCTTCCCCACCATCAAGTCGATGGACACGGAGGGGCTGGTCATTTACAGCGGCTCCTTCTCTAAGATTTTGGCCCCCGGCATCCGCGTTGGCTTTTTGACGGGTGACGCCGCTTTGATTCAAAAAATCGTCGTTGCCAAGCAGATTTCCGACGTGCATACCCCGATGCTGACCCAGCTGATGTGTCACACCTATCTGACCGAGAACGATTTGGAGGCAGACATTGCCAAGACTCGTTTGAATTACGCCCACAAATCCAAGACCATGATGGATGCTATGGAGACCTATTTCCCCAAGGATTTGCGCTTCATTCGTCCTTTGGGCGGTCTTTTCATCTGGTGCGATTTGGGTCACGGAGTTGACACCCTGGCGCTTTCCAAGGCCGCTATCGCAGAAAAGGTGGTTTACGTGCCCGGCAACACCTTTATGGTGGATATGGACACCGTTTGCTCCACCTTGCGCCTGAACTACTCTACCTCCTCTGACGAAAAAATCGAAGAGGGCATTCGCCGCTTGGGCAAGGTTTTTGCCGAGGCTTTGCGATAAGCACCCATAAATGACACGATAAAAGAGCAAGAGATAGAAGGATTTTTTCCTTTTACTCTTGCTCTTTTTTTATGAATAGCGCGCAAAGGGGCGCTTTTTCCTATCGGCCCTTTGTCTTTTTCTCTTCTTTTTACTTTCACCGTCAAAGAGTGCCTCGGTGATTTCCTCGGTCAAGCGAAGGAGGCCCTCTTCCCCGCTTTCTCCGTCAACAAAGGCACATTCCCGCTTTTTGACAATGCGGTGATTTTCCTCGTCATAATCCAACACACAAAAGGAGAGGTGCTTTCCCGTTTTTTTACAGTACATTTTATCCAAAAGCAAAAAGCCGTTATAAATTTTTTGATTGCTTTTATCGGTTAAGGCATAATCGACATCGGCAAAGACCGTGACGCTTTCGCCCTTTTCCAAGCAAGAAAGGGCCTTTCTTAAACAGGAGATGCTTCGCATATCCTTGCCACGATATACGGCAATCATTTTCATGGATCGCAATAGGGGCGGCACAACGAGGGCGGCGAAAAAGGCGGCTACCGTACCGAAAATGCGGCGTAGGCGGCTTTCAGAATAGCGCGCGGTGAAGGTGTAATCCTTATACTGCTTAAAGCAGGTGGAAAAGCGGAAGAAGCAATCAAGCCCGAAAAAGTGGGTGTCAAAGGGCATAAAGGCCGCAAGGGTAACGGGGCCGTGCATATTGAGGTGACGCGAGACGTAAACGGTTGGCGCCTCGGGCGGAAAAAGGTTGGCCTTGTACTGCTTTAAAAAGGGGCGAACGAGAAAGCGCGCAACGCAAAAGAACGGCCCGTAGAACGCATATTTTTTGCTTTGCTTTGGCGCGAAAACCCATCTTTTCTGAATATGGTAGGAAAAAAAGGCGAGGGCAAGGTCGACAAGACCCTTGGCAAGCGACAGCCATAGCCCCGTTGGAATAAAGCGGCCAAGAAGAAGCGTAAGTCCGTAGGAAACGGAAAGCTGCACAGTCCAAAGAATATAATACCGCAAGAGCGATTTTTTCCCTTCGCCGCGAAAAGCCAAGCGGTTGCCGAGAAAATTGACAACGGAGGAGGAAATTCTCGCCAATAGCGCGGCCCAAAGCAAGCAAAGCGCCTCCGGTATGCCCACAAAGACGAAGCGAGAGAAAAGATAAAAGAGGAAAACGTCCAAAAGGGCAGAAACAACGGAGGAAAGAAAATAGATTCCGAAGCTTGAAAAAAAGACGCCCAACACGTCCAAGGAATCCCGAAGCGGTCTGAAATGAGAGACCCTTCCCTCTCCTTCTCTTCTTTCGCGATAAACCGTTTCTATCTCCACCTGATGCAATAGGAAGCCCTTTTCGTGCAAATGCAGAAGCACGCGCGTTTCATAGGCAAACCGATTTCCCTCCACCTCTAAAAGATACGGCAAAAGAGCGTGCGAAAAGCCGCGCAGCCCCGTTTGCGTATCGGCAAGAGAGATGCCGCAGAAGCGTTCCAGTATTTTTATCATAGCGGTGTTGCCAAGGCGACTTCTTCGGGGAACGGACGCCCCCTTAAAATCGCGCACACCCAACACCAAGGCGAAGGGGTGGGCCTTGACGGCGTTGAGCACGCGAAAGACATCCTTCACCCTATGCTGCCCATCACAGTCGGCAACGGCATAGAGCGTATTCTCGCCATTTTCCGCCAAGGAGAAGCGAAAGGCGCTTTTCAGCGCTGCGCCCTTTCCCTTGTTTTCGTTATGCGTCAAAACCGTTGTTCTCGGCAACGAGGAGACGGCGGAAAAGACGGCGACGTATTCTTCACCACTTCCATCATCCACCACCAAAAGCGAGACCTCCTTTTTGGCAAGCAGCTCGCGCGCGTACGAAACGAAGGCCTTGGGCGGCTGATACGCAGGAATGATAATGACAACCTTTTGTTTTTCGCAATCCATAAAAAAAGAATCCTTTCAAAAAGCGTTTCAAATTATCAAAAAAAGCCCTTTTCGACACCATTCGACAAAGGACTCTCTCAAAGGATACCGCAAGGGAGTCTAAGCAAAGGTGAACAAAAAGGGCTTTAAGCTACTGTATTTCTTATTGTAGACCTTAAAGTTCATTATTCCCTCAACAAAGCCTAAACGATTTGTAAACTCGTTCCCCTATTTTTTTCCTTTTTCTTTGTTTTTCGCTTTTTTTCCTTCTTTTTGGTTCTATTCGACAAAAAAGCAGAGACGGCAAGCGTCTCTGCTTTTCAAGCATATAAGGATAGCATTACAGCACAAGGTCGACAAACACGGGGGAATGATCGGATATGGGAAGGTAATATTCGGGAGAATAACGCTCAAAGCGCTTAACGGCCTTATCGGCAAGACCTCTTACCAGAATATGATCAATGGCCGTTTCAAAGGGGGCGTCCGAATACCTTTCCACATATCCCCAGGGGAAGCAATCGTGATAGCCCACCGTTTCATCCACGTACTCACAGGCAACATCGTGCGCGTGCAAAAAGCCGCAAGCAAACAAGGTCTCTACCGCCGCAGAGTTATACCCCGTATTCAAGTCACCAAGCAGGACACACGGCGCGTTATACTTCTCGCAAAGGGCAGTAACGGTCTCTGCCAAAAGCCCTGCTTGATATGCTCTTGCCTCGTCCGAGCCTGCCAGATACCAGGCCTTATTGGCAATATTGGGGTCTGCGGATTTCCACCACAAATGCGTGTTAGCAAACACGAGCTTCTTTCCCGTCGGCTTATCCAGAAGGATAGCGGCGTGAGCGGCCTTACTGCCAAGGTCATTAAAGCTTCCTTCAAGCCCCTCTATGTACTCGGGGTAAGGGAAAAAGACGGATTCCAACAGTTTAAATCTCGCAGTTTTGTAAAAAATCGGGGTATAGCAGCCGGGAATAGCGGCATACCCCATCGCGTCACCCAAGGCATCTGCACGCAGCAAATCAAAAATATAATTGGAGACCTCCTGGCAACCGATAACATCGGGAGAAAGCTCGCGCCAGGTACGCAAAATTCCCTTCATACGCACATCGGCCGAGCAATCCTTGCCTATTTTTTCCCATTCGGGTGCATTACCGTCGCGATTCCAAACGTTGTGCGACATCAATCGTATTCGTTGTTCCATTTTTTCGCTCCACTTTTGTTTTTGTTGTTTTTCACCCAAGCGCCCGTATCAATCAAAGGCAAAAGCAAAATAAGAGGGGGGCAAGATGCTTTCCTTACCCAGAGGATACCACATCGTAAAGGGGCGCTCTTTTCCCTGCGTGCGAAAAAGCCCCTCCTTGCATCCCAATGCCGCCACAACGGCAGGGGTCTTTTCATAATCGCCCAAAAGCTCCGCGCAAAAAAGGCGCTCGCCCTCCTTTCGCGCCGCCAAAAGAACGCCCTCGCCCTCGTAGAATGCGGCTTGGGTCTCTAAAAAGCGCAAGCCTGCCCCTTCCTCCCAAACGCTTCCCTCCGGCAAAAGCGCCCGTCTTTTCTCGGCGTACTCGCAAACGCTCAAGGGGCGAAGGGCGAGAGGCGCTTGGGCGGCTTGACAACGCTGCTCACGAATATAGGTTGCCGTTTGATAGCCGAGCTTCTCGTAAAAGCCAAAGAGGTTGGCCTCACTCGGTACCAGAAGAGCCCCTTTATAGCCAAGCATTTCCAAATGCCGATGGGTATTCTCCATCAAGGCGCGGCAAAGGCCCTGCCCCCTGTACGCCTTTGCCGTGGCAATGGCATAAAGATAGGCAATTTTTTGACCGCGACAGGAGGCATCAAACCAATAAAGCGCTGCGGCAATTCTGCCATCCACCGTAACGCAACGGCAACGCGAGGGGGAGAAGGCCACACGCCAAAAAAGGTCTAAAAACGCATCTTTATCTCCAAAGGCCTCCTTCCACAAAGCGCGAAGGCCAAGGGTGTTCTCTTTTTTCGGCGCATCAATATTCATATCCGTCCTCCAAAAGACACGCCCAATATTTTTTCACCATATGGTGCGGATAATAGCTTTGCTTGGCGCGGCGCAAGCCCTCCAAGCCCATATCCTCTTCCCTGTCCAAATAGAGAATTTCGGGGTATTTTTGCCGAATATGCCGCGCGAGCGCGGAATTGATGGCGGCATACGCCCCCTGCACATCGGCACGCGCCTTTTCAAAATGCACATCAAAGGTATCGGCAGAGAGACGGCTGGCAAGGGTTATACCCAAAACCTCTCCCTCACTCTTTAAAAGCAGGCCCTCCAGCGCCAAGGCGCGAAAATCGCGCAGCGCCTTCTCGATTGCCACCGCTTCCATCTGATAGTCCGCATCGGGATTTTCCGCAAGCCGACGCTTATACCAATCCGCTACAAAGCATCGGGCTTCATCGACGTTTGCCTCGGTTATTTCCTCGACTGTATGATGCGGCTGCGCCTCTACGAAGCGATTAAGGTGATTGCGCTTACCGTGGTATTTTTTGCCCTTTAAATCCGCCAGATCATCAATGGCATAAACGTAATCGTAAGATCCCTCATCGGTATGAAAGCGGAAGCGATGCGGGTACAGCGCCTCAAGCGTTGCTTTGGCCTCCTCGGAAAGCCCTGTGAGGCGGCAGGGAATGCCTCTTTCCTCGGCATCGGCGATGACCTTATCAAGCACCGCCCTTTTATCTCCCTTACCAAGCGGATAGGGATAAACGCTGCGGCGGTTGAACTGAGAAAACATCACGATATGCCCCTCGGTAACGGCGAAGCATTGTCTTCCCCAAAGATAGAGATTGGCAAAGGAAAACTCGCATCCGCGCCCGCTTTCCTCCGCTAAATAGCGCTCGTAAAGCACCTTATCCTCCAAGGAGAAGTGGGCAAATTCTATTTTTGCCTTGCTTTTGGTTTCTACCATTCCTTTTTACCCTTTCAAGCAATATCGTCTTTTTTATATTCTATCACAAAAAAATCCCGTTATCAAGAGCATAATCAAATATTCAAAACACAAAAAAGGCTTTCGCATTGAAAGCCTTTTTGTCAATACCCTTACTGAAAAGAGGGCGCGTGGGTTTTGGGTTCAGCAAACGCATTGGGGCCGGGGTTCGACATGGAGAAATACATTTTTGCGGCCTTGGTCGTACCGAAATCGCGGTTAGATCCCGTTTCCTGTACCTTATTAAAGGCATCACGGAACATTTGGTTGTGCGCTTCCTCGCGGTTAAGAAGGAAGTCGATGGTCGCTCTGACCTTTTTATCCTCTATCTGACGGTAAAGGTATTCGTACACCACCTTGGCTCTTTGCTCGGAAGCAATATTGGAGAGTAAGTCGGCGCACAAATCTCCCGTGACGGTAACGTAGTCTGCCGTCCAGGAATAGCCCGAGGCGTTAATGAGGCCGGGATTAAGACCCAAGACTACGTGCGTCTGCACCTCGCCCGCAGACACCTTGAAGGCGTCTACGTCATGGCCGTTTAACAGATTGATGGTCTGGGCCACCATCTCCATATGGCCAAGCTCCTCGGCGGCGATATCCAAGAACAAATCCTTGATTTCAGGGTCCTTGATGCGAAAGCTCTGAGACATATACTGCATCGCTGCCTTTAATTCTCCGTTTCCGCCGCCGAGCTGCTCGTGGAGAAGAACGGCGTACTGGGGATTGGGCCTTTCCACCTCTACGGGATGGAACAGTTGCTTTTCGTGCTTAAACATAGTGCAAATCACTCCTTTTTTCGTTCTTGGTTCTATTCTTTCCATTCCCTCCCATTTTTATGCACGAAAAATGAAAGCCCCTCGGCAATATTTTGCCGAGGGGCCACTTGGCTGACGGAGATACGTTTACCAGCCGTTATACTGGCCGTTACCGTTGCTTCCGCTTCCGTCGTTATAGGTGCGACCGCTACCGTCATCGTAGCCGCCGTTTCCGCCGTTTCCACCGTTGCCGCCGTTTCCGCCGTTGCCGCCGCGTTTGCGAATAGCGCGAACGATAGCAACAATGGCAAAGATAGCCAGAATAACCAAGAAAATCAGGAACATAATGCTTCCGATGGGCATGGTTTTTCCAAACACGCTTTCCATCGTATCCACCGCAATAACGGCAGGAATATCCGTTGCCGCGGTAAAGCTTGCCAAGGCGAGATTAACCGTTTCCTCATTGATGGCAATATTCGAATAATTCACAACGTGCGAGGGGATGCTCGTGTCACTCCCCACGCCATCAATAAAGGAGGAGCTCAGCCCTTCCCTCTCGATGCTTCGCGCCATTGAATTCATCACGGAGGCAAGGTTGGAGCTCAGAGAATAGGCGTAATACTCCGGCACCACATTCACCACAGCTCTGCCAAACTCGGTATATTCGTTGCCAAACTTGTTCTTGATGGTATCGTTTACAAAATCACCTATCCAAGCGATGCAGTAATACTCATCTGCCTCCTCGTTCGTCAGAAAGACTACCAGAAGATTGCTTTCGTATTCCTCGCTTGCGCCAAAGGCTTCCGCGTACTGCTCATTGGCATAGCGTTGGAAGGCAGCCTCGTCATACTGCACAACACCGCCGTTTGAAACGTCAGACACAACAGTGCCGATGGTTGCAGTAAAGCTGATAACCACCACCAAGAGCATTATAATGGGGAAAAGCAGAAGCCCCATCAGGCCGCCAAGGCAACCGCCTCCATAATAGCGCCTACCGAAAAACATCGGTCCGAAATGCGGGCGAAAGCCATAGCCAAAGCCGCCTCTGTGATGATGGCCACCGCCAAATCCGCCGCCGAAGCCGCGACCTCCACCGAAGCCGCCGCCACCGCCAAAGCCTCCTCCTCTGCTTCCTCCTCCGGGTCCGGGCATAATACTGTCCTCTCTTTCATTTTTCTTTTATTCCGAATAAAGCAAATCCTTCTTTACGAAAAGCATTTGCCGCTTTTGCAGTCCTTGGCTTCTCCCCCTCGGTAACAAAGCTCGTTGGGGCACTCTCCCGTTTGGGCAAGGGTGACGATATTCTTTACCGTGGTTTCGGCAATGCTATCGAGCGCCTCCTCGGTCAAGAAGGCCTGATGGGAGGTAACCAAGACGTTTGGCATCGAAATAAGGCGCGCCAAGGTATCGTCCTCCATAATATGCCCCGAATTGTCCTCAAAGAAGAGGTCTCCCTCCTCCTCGTACACATCAAGGCAGGCCGCTCCCACGTGCCGCGATTTGATGCCCGACAAGAGCGCCTCGGAATCAACCAAGGCACCGCGCGAGGTATTGATGAGGACAACGCCCTTTTTCATACGGGAAATGGCGTTCTCATCTATCATATGATCCGTTTCCTCGGTTAAGGGGCAATGGAGCGAGATAACGTCACTCTTTTCAAAAAGCTCGGCAAGCGTAACGTACGAGACGCCCTCGCGCTTGACAAGCTCCGCATCGGGATATTTATCGAACGCCAAAACCCTCATACCGAAGCCAAGGCATATATTGATAAAGACCTTGCCGATTTTTCCCGTACCCACAACGCCGACGGTTTTGCCAAAGAGATCAAAGCCCGTTAAGCCCGCGAGACTGAAATTAAAATCCTTGGAGCGAATATAGGCCTTGTGAATGCGGCGCACGGAGGTTAAAAGCAGGGCCATCGCGTGCTCAGCCACAGCGTACGGCGAATAGGCGGGAACGCGCAATACGTGCAATCTTCCATAGGCGTGCTTCATATCGACGTTGTTGAAGCCGGCACAGCGCAAGGCCAAAATGCCAACGCCCATTGCCTCCAATCTGTCAATTACCTCAGCCCCCACTCTGTCATTAACGAAGGCGCAGACGCCATCATACCCTGCGGCCAGCTCCACAGTATCCTCGGTAAGCTTGGTTTCAAAAAATTTAAAGCTGACACCGTGCTCCTTGCCGTATTTTTCAAAGCACGGCTTGTCATACGGCTTGGTATCAAAAAAAGCGATTTTCATTTCGTTTTTGCCTTTCTCGGCTTGATTTTGTTCGAATCACCGTTACGTAACTTATTATACACTATTTTCTCCCACTTCGCAAGTAAAAATAACAAAGAAACAAAAAAGAAAAAACATTCCTTCATAACTTTAATAAAAAGAAGGAAAATTGACGTTTTGCTATTGACAAAAAAGGAAATATATGATATGATAGGTATACCTCTGTCGGAGAGGTCTTTTTTTGTGCGCTTTTTTTCTGGGACAAGGCGCCAAAAAGCCCCGATTTTGAGGGAGGTACTCGGCCTTCGGCCGAAATAATATTAAGAAAGAAAGAGGTGCCGCACATGAGAGTCAAAATTACCCTTGCCTGCACGGAATGTAAGCAAAGAAATTATGACACGATGAAAAACAAGAAGAATGACCCTGACAGAATCGAGCTGAACAAGTTCTGCCGCTTCTGCCGCAAGCACACCCTGCACAAAGAAACGAAGTAAGGAACAGGGAGGAAAAAAATGGCTGATTTGAATGAAAAGCTGCCCGAGGAAGCTGCTTCCTCTGCCGCTGAAAAGAAAGCAAAAGAAGAAAAGAAGCCTAACTTTTTCGTCCGCACCTGGGGAAAAATCAAAAAGTTTTTCCGTGATTACGTTAGCGAGATGAAGAAGGTTGTCTGGCTGTCTCGCAAGGAGACAATCAGAAGTTCTATCGTCGTCGTTGTGATGGTCGTCATTCTCAGCATTGCGATTGCCTTGGTTGACACCGGCTTGGAATACGGTGTTATCGGTCTTCGCAATCTCGGATATTATCTCAGATAAGGATAGAAGACGATGAGCGATTTTGACGAGATGAACCTTGGTCCCAGATGGTACGTTGTTCACACTTATTCCGGCTATGAAAACAAAGTAAAGCTCAGCATCGAGAAGATTGTTGAGAACCGCGGTCTTGGACATTTGATTTACGATGTTCAGATTCCGATTGAAAAATCTCTCGTTTCCAACGAAAAAGGACAGGTCAAGGAAGTGGAGACCAAGATCTTCCCTACCTACGTGCTTGTGAAAATGACGATGACAGACGAAAGCTGGCACGTTGTTCGTAACATCACGGGTGTGACCGGCTTCGTGGGCCCCGGCTCCAAGCCCGTTCCGTTGACCGAGGAAGAGGTTGAGTTCTTCCGCGTAGAATCCAAGCGCGAAGAGGAATTTGCTTTGAAGGTCGGCAAGAGCGTTAAGCTCGTTTCCGGTGCTTTTGCAGGATACGAGGGCGTTCTTCAAGAAATTTCCGAGGACAAGAAGCAGGTTACTGTTCTTGTTTCTACGGGTCGGCGTGACATCCCCGTTATCGTTGATGCGAAGGACGTTTGCGCCAACGAATGATATAACACATTCGTTTTTTGCCTATGCCCGTAAGGGCACTCGTGGGAGGAAGAAAAAACTTTATCATTCTTCCGAATCAATCACCACATTAGGAGGTATAGAAAAATGGCAAAGAAAATTTCCGGATATATTAAGCTTCAGCTTCCTGCCGGTAAGGCTACTCCCCAGCCCCCTGTAGGTCCCGCACTTGGTCAGTACGGTGTTTCTATCCCGAACTTCACCAAGGAATTTAACGAAAGAACCAAGAATGACGCAGGTCTTATCATCCCTGTTGTTATTACGGTATATGCTGACCGTTCTTTCACCTTTATTACCAAGACTCCTCCCGCAGCCGTTCTGATTAAGAAGGCTTGCGGCATCGAGACCGCTTCTGCTGCTCCTAACAAGACCAAGGTTGCCGTTCTCTCCAAGGAACAGCTCACCAAGATTGCAGAAACCAAGATGAAGGACCTGAACGCCGCTTCTCTGGAAGCCGCTATGAGCATGGTTGCGGGCACCGCACGCAGCATGGGCGTTACGGTTGAAGAGTAATAGGAGGAACAGAAAATGTTGAACGGAAAGAAATACGTTGAAAGCGCAAAATTGATTGATAAATCCAAGCTTTACGAGTCCGTTGAGGCTATGGATCTGGTTTGCCAGACCGCAAAGGCAAAGTTCGACGAGACCGTTGAAGCACACATCCGCTTGGGCGTTGACTCCCGTCACGCTGACCAGCAGGTTCGTGGTGCTATCGTTCTTCCCCACGGTACCGGTAAGACGGTAAGAACCCTCGTGTTCGCCCGTGGCGACAAGGCAGCTGCTGCTCAGGCCGCAGGTGCTGACTACGTTGGTGCTGAGGAATTTGTAACCAAGATCCAGGCTGAAAACTGGTTTGAGTTTGACGTTGTTATCGCAACCCCCGACATGATGGGCGTTATCGGCCGTTTGGGTAAGGTTCTCGGTCCTAAGGGCTTGATGCCTAACCCCAAGGCAGGCACCGTTACCATGGACGTTGCAAAGGCCGTTTCCGAGGCTAAGGCAGGTAAGATTGAATATCGTTTGGACAAGACCAACATTATTCACTGCCCTGTTGGTAAGGCTTCCTTCGGCGCTGAAAAGCTTGCTGAAAACTTCAACACTCTCTTGGCTGCTATCATCAAGGCAAAGCCTGCCGCTGCTAAGGGTCAGTACATCAAGAGCTGCGTTGTAGCTTCCACGATGGGCCCCGGCGTTAAGGTTAACACCGCAAAGATCAACTAATAGAGCGAATAGCAAAAGGCAAACGCAAACGCGTTTGCCTTTTCTTTTTTTAATTTCGATAGCCAAAAAAGCATCCCCCCCTTAAGCCGACCATTAAGCAAAAAAGCAAGCGGCAAGCAAAGCAAGCAGAGGGGAGGACAAAAAAGAACAATCGAGCAATCAAAAAGATAAAAAGCAAGAAAAAGCGCAGGCACGGTCGTGCTTGCGCTTTTCTATATTGTCAATCGCCTTCTTCACATTCAGATTTAGCAGGAATCTTAATCTCGCCCTCTGTGTTTTCAAAAGCCTTTATCTCCTGCCGTATCAAATATAAAATTTCTCCATTGGCAGAACGACCGTAGTATTTCGAAATATAATGCAGTTTATAATGAAGCGTTGGGTCAATTTCAATACCGAGGTGCTTGTTATTTTTATTTCTCATAAAATTTCTCCAAAAATCTTAATTTAAGTATATTTTAAGATTTTTTTATGTTATAATGTTGTTAGTATACTTGTTTTAAGTATACTAAATTATAGTAAAGGTGAAAAAAGAGAAAAACATGAGAATTGCTATTGTTGGGTCAAGAAACATTACATCTTTAAATCTTGAAGAGTTCGTCTCGCAAGGGGATGAAATCGTTTCAGGGGGTGCTGTGGGTGTTGATAGCTGTGCCGCTGAATACGCAAGAAAAACGGGGTTGAAGCTGACCGAATTTTTACCGCAATATACGCTTTACGGGCGGGCAGCACCGATTGTGCGAAACAAAAAAATTGTCGATTATGCAGACAAAATTATTATTTTTTGGAACGGCGTCTCCAAAGGCACGTTATCGGTTATCAAATACGCGCAAAAAACAGGCAAGCCATATGAGGTTATTCTTTGTTCAACCAATTCACAAGAAAATCATGAAGCAAAAGAATAACGCCCCCTTTTTCTTCCCCCTTTAAGCCAAGCCATTAAGCGCAAAAACCGTCAGGCAAAGCAAGCAGAGGCGAGGGCAAAAAAGAACAATTGAGCCATCAAAGGCAACCGGAGAAAATCAAACGGACATCAGAAAATCGTAAGGCACGAGAAATAGAGAAAGGCGTAAGCACGAGCTGTGCTTACGCCTTGGTTTATTATGCAAGAGATGCGAGCGTTTCCATCACGTAATCGGCGAAGGCGGCGGTGGTTGCACCGTCTCTGTTGCCCGTAACGACAACGCGCTTCTCCTCGTCAACACAAATCTGCATTGCTCTTGCCAAAACGTCGGCCTCCTTGGCCTTGGCGATATGGCGCAAAAGCATTTCGACTGCCTTGATAATGGAGGAGGGATTGGCGTACTCACCGATGCCCTCTTCTATCATACGGGGGGCAGATCCGTGAACCGCCTCAAACATCGCGTAGGCATCGCCTACGTTGGCGCTTCCTGCCGTGCCAACGCCGCCTTGAATCTGGGCGGCCTCGTCGGTGATGATGTCACCGTAGAGATTGGGCAGAACGAAGACCTCAAAGCGAGAGCGAATCGCGGGGTTTACGAGGTTTGCGGCCATAATGTCGATGTACCAATCCTCAGCGGTGATGTCAGGATATTCTGCGGCAATTTCGTGACAAATGGCGGTAAAATTGCCGTCCGTCTTTTTCATAATGTTGGCCTTGGTGACGATAGCCACGTTCTTTTTGCCGTTGTTCTTGGCGTACTCAAAGGCGGCGCGCGCGATACGGCGCGTGCCGAGGTCGGTGGTTACCTTAAAGTCCATTGCCAGCTTTTCGGGAATTTCGATGCCGCGGCTACCGAGAACGTACTCACCCTCGGTATTCTCGCGGTAGAAAATCCAGTCAATGCCCTCCTCTGCCACAACGACAGGGCGCACGTTGGCGTACAGGTCAAGCGCGCGGCGCAAAGCGACGTTGGCGCTTTCCATCGTGCCACCCTTGGGGGTGGTGGTGGGACCCTTCAACAGAACGTCACAGGTTTTGATGGCCGCCAACACATCCGAGGGAACGGGCTCACCCTTCTCCAAGCGGTTCTCGATGGTGAGTCCCTCAATTTCCACAAGCTCGATGCGACCCTTTTCGATTTCGTCCTTTAACAAGAAGGCGAGAATTCTTTTTGCTTCCTTCACGATAATGGGGCCGATACCGTCGCCACCGCAGATACCGATACGGATATGCTCCATATCCGCAAAGCTCTTGGCGGGGGCGGCCTTTTTCATTTGCTCCGTTCTATCTAATTGCTCGGTCAGCAGGGCGCGAAAGGAGGCCACTGCCGCTTCTATTTGCTCTTGTAATGCCACTTTTTTATCCTTCTTTCTTATATACGGTGCGTTTTCTTTTAAAAGAAATGCGCGTTCTTTATCCTTCCTTGCCCGTGTAGGCCAAGAGGCCGCCTGCCTTGAGCATTGCCTTCTGGCGCTCGGTAAAGGCACAGGTCAAGGGGATTTGCTTGCCGCTCGTTTCATTCGTCAGAATAATTCTGCCGTCCTCCATACCCTGATATACGTTTGCAAGGGAGAGGCGGTCGCCTTGGGTGAGGCTATCGTAATCCTCGGGGTTTTCAAAGGTTAAGGGCATAATGCCTGCATTGATGAGGTTCGCCACGTGGATACGCGCGAAGCTCTTGGCAATCACCACGCGCACACCTAAGTACAGGGGAACGAGAGCCGCGTGCTCACGGGAGGAGCCCTGGCCGTAGTTCACGCCACCCACAACAAAGCACTCCCCTGCCGCCTTGGCTCTTTCGGGGAAGGTGGGGTCACAGACGCCGAAGCAGTACTGCGACAGATGGGGGATATTGGAGCGATAGGGGAGAATCTTGGCGCCTGCGGGCATAATGTGGTCAGTGGTGATATTG